>DAOWEP010000122.1 GCA_030638455.1 Gammaproteobacteria bacterium | reverse complement strand
GCGATGCCTACCATGCTCTCTGAGCGCTGCGGTTGTGAACTGAGCGCCACTTCCACCTCATCTACATCGATTTCTTCATCCTCCCTGAGAATCAGCAAGTGCTGCACCAGATTTTTCAGTTCCCTGATATTCCCCGGCCATGAATGGTTTCTGAGTCGGTTCTGTGCAGCTACTGAAAACCTGCGATAGGGCAGGTTGTCTGCCGTCGCATAATAGTCGACATAATAATTGAGTAATTCAGGGATATCTTCACAATGTTCCCGCAATGTCGGGATATGCAAAGGCACCACGTTCAGTTGATAATACAGATCTTCCCGGAACCTGCCAGACAGCACTTCCTGCTCCATATCTTTGTGGGTTGTGGCGATAATCCGGACATTTACCTTGACCGGCTCGCTACCGCCCACCCGGAGAAACGAGTGACTTACCAGCGCACTGACTAACCGTTTCTGAGTCTCTGCATCCATATCCGCAACTTCGTCCAGTAACAGGGTCCCGCCATTGGCCTGTTCTAACCGGCCATAGTAAACATCACCATGGTCTTCGCTACCAAACAGCTCTACCTCTGAGTTTTCTTGCGCTATCCCGCCAACACCCATATCAACAAACGGCCCATCACTACGGGAGCTATTTTGATGAATATAATGTGCAAAGGTTTTCTTGCCTGTACCTGCTTCTCCTGTAATCAATATCCAGGTATCGTGTGAGGCCACTTTCCTGGCTTGCTCTTTCTGCTCCTGCATTATACTGCCTTTCCCTATAGGATCTGTTATCACATGAACTTGCTGAAGCAGCCCAACATTCTCTTTACGTAACCTGTCTGCCTCCAAGGCACGCTCCACCGTTAGCAACAATTTTGCCAACGACAGGGGCTTTTCAATATAATTGTATGCACCCAGCCGAGTGGCCTCAACAGCTGTCTCGACGGTACCGTGTCCTGAAATCATAATAACCGGGAAGGGCAGGCCACCATGCTCCGACCATTCCTTGAGCAAAGATATGCCGTCAATATCCGGCATCCAGATATCCAGTAGCACCAGATCAGGCCGATGTGCCAACCTGGCTTTTCTGGCAGCACCACCATTCTCGGCAGTACTTACCTCATAGCCTTCATCTTGAAGGATTTCCTGAACCAGATTACGTATATCAGGTTCATCATCGACCACCAGAATATAGGGTGCTGCCATACTGCCTGCTTCCTCTTTAACTACTTTGACAGAGTACTCGTTGAATGACCGGATACCAATAACGGTAGTTGAATTGTAATACATGCGCCATTAGGTTCAGAATTTTCTGCCCGTATTATTCCACCGTGCTCTTCAACAATTTTCTTTACGATAGCCAATCCTAGCCCGGTTCCTTTTGGTTTGGTAGTCACATAAGGCTCAAAACACTGCCCAAGGGCATCTTCCTTAAAACCCTGCCCGTAATCCCGCACCTTAAGCTCTATAAACTGGCTGTCCTTTTCATCTATAAGTGAAGTTTTTATGTCGATTACGCTCTTGGTACTATCCATGGATTCCAGCGCATTCTTGATTAAATTATGCAACAATTGCCATAAACGTGTTTTGTCTGCCTCAATTTCCGGAATCCGTCCATCAAGGTCAAGATTGATACTCAGGTTCCGCTGATCACCTGTATATAAATCGCACACTTCTCTCACCTGTTGATTCAAATTAATCTTTGATAAACGTATTTGTGGTGCCCTGGCGTATTCGGTAAAGGCATTCACCATTTCTTTCATGGATTCCACTTGCTGTACAATTGTGTCTGTGGCGTTCGCCAGAACAAGCCCGTCTTCCTCATTCATGGTTCCAAGATACTTATGGCGTAGCCGTTCGGCAGATAATTGTATGGGTGTTAGTGGATTCTTGATTTCATGCGCCAGCCTGCGCGCTACCTCACCCCAGGCCGAATCACGTTGCGCCTGGATTAATTCGGTAATATCTTCAAATACGATCACACTATCCCCCTGGCCACTACCTTCTTCTGCAAGCAGGGTTGTGCCACGACAAATCAGAACCTGACGACCATCCTTGCTGAACAGGGTAATTTCAGATTGCCATTCTGATTCCTCACTATCCAGATACGGACGAATTTCATCCATGAATTTCTTCAGTTGGCCATGGCCTTCCAGTATGCCTTCAAGTGAACTGCCAATCACATCGTTAAGATCCAGTCCAAGAATTTGGCCAGCAGCCGGATTTACGGTACGTAGAACAAGATTCTGGTCAAGTGTTATTACCCCGGAAGATAAATGTCCCATGACGGCTTCAAGGTAAGCACGTTGATCTTCCACTTGCTGTCGGCTCTGCTGGGTTTCATGGCTTACCTGTGCAATCTTGCGCGTCATATCATTAAAAGAACGCACCAGAAACCCCAATTCATCATGACCACCAATCGGTAATTTCTTGTCATAGTCCCCTGCGGCAATAGCACGCGTCCCCTCAACGAGTTCTCTGATCGGATCCACCAACCTCTGGGCATAATAAAAGGCCGCCCACACAGCTGAGAACACACTCAGCATTAATACCATGGACAGGGTTAACAAAAAGCTATTTTTTAACGGGGTCCTCATATAGGCGATTTTTTTATGCTTGGCAAAATAACTCTGCACACCATCGGCCAGTATGTTCAACCTCTGGTCAATTGGATAAAGCACATGAAGGATGCGTTGTTCTGATTCAGTTCCAGCAGGAGGTACCGGTAAAACAACCCGTATATGGATGCCCCCACCCCGGGTTGGCTCCAGACCGACATAATGGTCCTCTGGTCCCATGCGCAGAACTTCACTACTGGATTGGCGTGGAACAACTACTGATGGATCGGCACTACTGAATGCAATAATCCGGTTATTTTTACCTAGCAATACCAATTCAGCCGCGTCACTATTTATACGCAGGTCATTCAGGCTGAATAAAACATTAACCTCATTAACATCTGCTATTTCCGGAATCATTTCCTCTGTCCGTTTTAATAATTCCCTTTTACGCAAATCCAGTGAAACCTGGCTTAACTCAAGTGCATTTTCCAATGCCGTTTCTGTGCGTATATCAAACCAGCTATCAATACCGCGCTGTAAAAATTGAAATGAAAAATAATATACGATGGAAACCGGTAACACGGCGATCACAATAAACACCACAGCCAACTTGGCGGTCATACGGGAGCCAGGGGTACGTTGCCGGTATTCGCATACCATCCTGCGCAGGTTAATTGCAATCAGCCCTGTCAGCACCAACAGGCCTGCCAGATTAATCAACAACATCCAGCCATAAAGATCCGCAAGACGGGTGGAGTTTTCTGTTGCATTACTTAGCAAATAAAAAGACGTTAGCAGCAATGCCAACAAGATCAGGACGGGCACAGGCCCCCGGGTGAGTCGTGAGATAATGTACGAGGGTTTTTTGGTTACTGTAGCCGCCATACAGTCCACTCACTGGAAAGACGCCATTCAGATGACAGGTAGGCCAAAACTCGTAACGGGGTCGGCAGCTCTTCAATCATCAGCCGCGTGCGTAAACGGCCTTCATATAGTTCGCCCTCCTTGAGTAGATGCTTGTCTATCAGCGGCAGTTCAGTAACCACCCCCAAGGCTTCCATAGCTCCCTGCTGACTTGAGTAAATATCCTGGCTTTGACTATTGAGGTTGGTAACCAGATATTGCCGGGTCAAGGCATAGTATTCAATTCGGTATCGTTGACTTAATTCTGCAATAGTCTTATCCCAGATCCATTCCCGTGGACTGACAACTTTCATCTGCAATTCAAAGGTAATGGGAACCCCGCTAACCAGCGCCTCCACTGCCGCATCACTCAAGTGATACTCTAGCAGTGCATCCAGACGATAGACATCTTCATCAAGTTGGGTGGCCACCTCGTTTACCCTGAATCCTGTCTGTCCCTGTTTTTCTATACTATCTGGCTCTACACTTCCGCTGCTTGTCTCTCCATTTTCAGAAAAAACTGGCGTCAGAATCACCATCCCTGTCATCAGCGAAAACAATAACAATAACTTTTTCCAATGTACGTTTGTTTTCATTGCTAACTTTTTCATCATTAACGTTTAAATGACGTCTAATTTAGAATTTTTCCAGACAAGCATAATAAAAACCATCCATATCATCATCCTCACCCGGAAATATCTGACGTCCTGCTGCACATGCATGTCCCCAACCTGCCTGTATAACACGTTCCCTGGCATTCGGTTGTCGCTTCAAAAAATCCTGGATCTGGTGATCATTTTCGTGGCGTAAGATAGAACAAGTCGCATATAACAGCATACCGCCTGTTGCCAGCAAGAGCCACAAGGAATCCAGCATTTGAGCCTGGCGCTTAGCCAGCTCTTTAATATCTTCCGCTCGTCGTAACAATTTAATATCCGGATGTCGCCTGATAACACCTGTAGCAGAACAGGGTGCATCCAGTAATATCCGATCATATGGCTGCTTATCCCACCATGCTTCAGGTATGGATGAATCACCCTGCAAAAGACTAACATTTGAATCCTTGTTATCCAGTAAAAGGTTCCCAAGCGAAAGCCGTTGCAGATTTTCCTCCACCCTGGCCATTCGACCGGGATCAATCTCTACAGCCGTCAACTTTTCCAGCTTCGGCTCTAACTCCAATATATGAGCCGTTTTCCCCCCGGGCGCTGCACAGGCATCCAGTACCCGCATACCTTTATCAACGTTCAACAACGTGGCCGCTAACTGCGCTGCCGTGTCCTGAACTGAGACACTACCATCAAAAAAACCGGGGAGTTGCTCTACATCTACTGGCTGCTTCAATATCACCCCTGCATCAGAGTGGATCGCATTAGAAAAGGATATCCCTGATGCTGCCAACTGTCTGCCATATTCATCACGTTGATGGCAATGGACATTTACCCTGAGACTCATGGGCGCCCTGCAATTATTTGACTCTGTTATTTGTTGCCAATTTTCTGGCCAGTCTGACCGGATCTGCTGTAATAGCCAGTCAGGATGCGCATATAAAGCGCTCTCGATTTGATTGATTTTTTCGGTTAAGGAGTCTTGCCTCCTCTGGAAATTTCGTAATACCGCATTTAGAAGGCCACTTGCCCAGTTTTTTTTCAATGCCCGACTGGCATTAACAGTCTCTGTTACTGCCGCGTATGCCGGTACCCTCATATACAGTAACTGGTACAAGCCTATCAACAATAAGCAATATATATCTGCGTCCTTGTCCTTGAACGGCTTTTTCAGCAATAAATCTGAATACGCCTGTAATCTGTAGTATTGGCGTAAAACGCCATAACAAAATTCCTGCAATAAGGCGCTCTCGGATTTTTCTTCAAGCTTTTCGGAAGCTATCGGTAAAACCTGTGACAAGGATTTACCTTTACTCACTACTTCTGCCAATGCCTGTGCCGCAACCGCTCTTACATTCATATATATCCAGTCAGTAGTGGTCAGGAGGAACCCAGGATCACATCTTTTATTGGGTGAGCATTTAGAAATGCACTCGCACTAATCGGCTTGCCCCCGGGCAACTGAACCTCCAGCAAGCGCAATGTACCTTTTCCTGTAGCTACATCAATGCCCTTCTTATCTGCATGAAGTACGGTACCGGGGACAATGCCTGCCTTTTTGCTTTCAGGTATATCAGTTTCAAGTGCTTTCGCTAGCCAGATTCGTAAGACCTTATCCCCCAGCTTTGTTTGTGCCACCGGCCATGGGTTAAACGCCCGGATTTTATATTCAAGCTCTTGTGCCGAAAGCGTCCAGTCCAGTGTTGCCTCGGATTTTTCAATCTTGCTGGCATAGTTGCTAAGCT
>DAOWEP010000184.1 GCA_030638455.1 Gammaproteobacteria bacterium | reverse complement strand
GATAAGCGGGTTACATTTCTCTCATGGTATCCGGAAGATTATCGATGGCATGGATATCGATATTGCTCGTGGAAAGATAACTTCCATCATGGGCCCCAGTGGTACCGGCAAAACAACGCTGTTACGCTTGATTGGGGGACAAATAAAGCCAAATGATGGTCAGATAATGGTTGATGGCCTGGATGTAAATACGATTCGTCGCAAGGAACTATTTGAGTTACGAAAGCGTATGGGTATGCTGTTTCAAAGCGGCGCATTATTTACCCATATGTCGGTATATGACAATGTTGCATTTCCCTTGCGTGAACATACCCAATTGCCTGAGTTTATGATTCATCACCTGGTGTTAATGAAGTTGCACGCAGTAGGTTTAAGAGGCGCGCGCAGCCTTTTGCCTGTTGAGTTGTCAGGTGGAATGGCTCGTCGGGTGGCATTGGCAAGGGCGATAGCTCTTGACCCCATGGTAATTATGTATGATGAACCATTTACGGGGCAGGATCCGATTACAGTCGGGGTGATCATGCAACTGATTCGGCTGTTAAACGATACACTTGGTATGACCAGTATTATCGTTTCACATGATGTGCATGAGGTATCGGCAATATCTGATTATCTTTACATGATTTCAGGAGGAAAAGTAATAGACCAGGGAACACCGGAAGAGCTCGGAAGGTCAAAATCGGAATGGGTGGAGCAGTTCATGAATGGCTTGCCGGATGGGCCGGTTCCCTTTCACTATCCGGCATCGGATTATGTAGAAGATTTACTGACAGAGTCGTGATGTTTCTGGAAAAAATACAAAAACTGGGAAGACTGGGTCTGACGTTCTTTGAGCGAATTGGGCGGGCCAGTTTCTTCTTGATGCAGTTGCTTGCCGGCTTGCCTGGTCTGGTAGTGCATTTCAGGCTTGTTGTGCAACAGCTCTATTCTATCGGCGTGCTTTCATTGGCAATTATTCTGGTTTCCGGGGCAACCGTTGGCATGGTGCTAGGTTTGCAAATGTATAATACGCTGATTGATTTTGGTGCCGAAGAGTCACTGGGTCCAACAGTGGCATTGTCTCTGGTCAGGGAATTAGGGCCGGTACTGTCAGCCCTGTTATTTTCAGGGCGGGCAGGTTCTGCTGTTACTGCGGAAATCGGGTTGATGAAAGCGACGGATCAATTATCGGTTATGGAAATGATGGCAGTTGATCCGATTAAGAGGGTGGCAGCCCCGAGATTTCTTGCGGGTCTGATCTCATTACCTTTACTGACGGCCATGTTTAGCGCTGTCGGTATTCTCGGAAGCTTTTTTGTAGGTGTAGGAATGCTAGGGGTGGATGATGGTGCCTTCTGGTCGCAGATGCAGAGTAAGGTGGATTTGCATGGAGACATCTATAATGGTGTGATCAAGAGCATTGCATTTGGATTTGTGGCGAGCTGGATCGCCGTATTTGAGGGATATGATGCGGTTCCAACGACAGAAGGTGTAAGCCGTGCAACTACCCGAACAGTAGTGCATACAGCCTTTGCAGTCCTGGGGCTGGACTTCGTGTTGACGGCATTGATGTATGGAGAAGAATAATGAGTAGACGAGCACTGGAAATTGCGGTTGGTATTTTTATTGCGCTTGGTATCGCAGCCTTGTTTATGTTGGCTATGAAGGTAAGTAACCTGAGCGCATTTGATGTGAAGGCGGGGTATACGCTAACGGCCAGTTTTGAGAATATTGGGGGCCTTAAAGTACGTTCCCCGGTAAGAATAGGTGGTGTGCGGATAGGGCGAGTAGTTTCTATAGATTATGACAGTGAACACTTTGAGGCAATCGTTATGATGTCTGTAGACAATCGGTATAATGAATTACCCTCTGATACAGAAGCAGGTATCTATACAGCGGGCTTGCTGGGAGAACAATATATCGGGCTGGCGCCTGGTGGCGCAGAAGAATTTTTGAGGGATGGTGATCGGATTGATGAAACTCAATCTGCAATTATACTGGAAAAAATGATCGGAAATCTCCTTTTCGATGGGGCTTCTGAAGGTAAGTAAGTGTGAAGACCTTTAACCTCTAACCTTTAATTTTCAAAAAAAGCACTACAGAGAAATCAAGAGAAATAATTGTGAATACGTCAGCGGTTGTCAGGCAGAATGGAACTGGAAGAATTCAGTTATGTGGTATTTTGAGTTTTCAAACAGTCCCGAATTTACTTATGCAATCAAGGGGCATGTTTGAGAAGCATGGGGATATACAGGTTGATCTGAGTGAGGTGATCAGGTCAGATAGTGCTGGAGTCGCTTTATTGGTTGAATGGATGAACGAAGCACACCGCCACAATCAGGAAATCCAGTTTCTGAATATGCCGGCTCAAATGCTGGGTATTGCCAGGGTCAGTAGTCTGGATCAGGTGCTCCCTCTTCATCGAGAGTTACCTCAATAAACTGACCTCGTATAGCAGCTATTCTGTTAATTAAATTTATCTTTTTCCTGCTTTATTCTTTATTCAAGTGGTATTTAACTGCCAGAAATGGAAAAATACACCCAATCCTCTTTCCTGGGCTGTATTTAAGTAACTAGATTTATAAATCCGGATAAATAATGATCAATAAAGACGATATAAAGAAACTAATTGAAGAAGGGCTGTCAGGTGCTGAAGCCATAATTAAAGGCGATGATGGCAGCCATTTTGAAGGTATAGTGATTTGCCGGGATTTTGAAGCCAAGAGCATGCTGGTGCAGCATCGCATGGTATTCGATACGCTGGGTGACCGGATGCAGACAGGTGTCATTCATGCCCTGTCACTACGTACCTATACGCCCGAAGTTTGGGCTGAACAACAGAAATAGCCAGCTTCCTGGATTCCCCTGATGGATAAACTAATCATAACTGGCGGCGGCCCATTGCGGGGTGAAATTCGCGTATCGGGTGCCAAAAACGCTACCTTACGGATACTGGCTGCGGCCTTGCTGTCTGATGAGCCGATGATAATCGGAAATGTTCCGCATCTTCATGATGTAACGACCACCATGGAGCTGATGGGCGGAATGGGGGTAGAGCTAACGGTTGACGAGCGTATGGGCATTGAAATTCATGCCAGGAATATAAAGCACTTTTACGCGCCATATGAGTTGGTGAAAACCATGCGTTCCTCGATTCTGGTGTTGGGACCCATGTTAAGTCGTTTTGGGCAGGCGGTTGTTTCACTTCCGGGAGGGTGTGCCATTGGCTCAAGGCCGGTCAATCTCCATATTGATGGCTTGCAACGCATGGGTGCAGAGATCAGTGTCGAGGCAGGGTATATACGCGCAAAGGCGAAGCGATTAAAGGGCGCAAGACTGGTGATGGATATCGTTACCGTCACAGGCACAGAAAACCTGATGATGGCAGCAACCCTGGCTAAAGGGGTTACCGTAATTGAGAATGCTGCCCGTGAGCCAGAAGTAGTGGATCTGGCCAATTGCCTGAACAGTATGGGCGCAATAGTAAGCGGGGCAGGCACGAGTACAATTGAGATAGAAGGTGTGAGTAGCCTAAAGGGCACACAGTATAATGTGTTGCCAGACCGAATAGAGACTGGCACGTTTCTGGTAGCGGCTGCTATCAGCGGGGGATACATTAAGCTGAAGGATACGCAACCAGCTTTGCTGGACGCGGTATTGCTTAAATTGGAGGAAGCAGGTGCCCAGATTAACACCGGGGAAGACTGGATCGAGCTGGACATGAATGGCAACCGTCCAAAGGCCGTGGATATTCACACGGCTCCTTATCCTGCATTTCCCACAGATATGCAGGCACAGTTTACGGCCCTGAATTCATTGGCGGAGGGTACCAGCACCATACGGGAGACTGTATTTGAAAACCGGTTTATGCACGTACAGGAATTACAGCGTATGGGCGCAGACATTCGTGTTGAAGGTAATACAGCCATTGTCAAAGGGGTTGAGAAATTAGCAGGCGCACCTGTAATGGCGACCGACCTTCGTGCTTCTGCCAGTCTTGTGCTGGCCGGGTTAGCGGCAGAAGGGGATACGATTGTAGAGCGGATCTACCATATTGACCGTGGCTATGAGCGAATCGAGGAAAAGCTGTTAATGTTAGGTGCCAGGATCAGGCGAGTGCCTTCGTAAGACAAGTGCTTTAATGTAAGAAAAGTACCTTTGTAAGAAAACATATGAAAAACACATTAACCATTGCGCTATCCAAAGGCAGAATTTTTAAGGAAACCCTGCCCATGCTTGCGCATGCCGGCATTACCCCGGTGGATGATCCTGAAACCAGTCGTAAACTGATTCTCGATACCAATCGCGATGATGTAAAGCTGGTTATTATTCGTGCATCGGATGTTCCAACCTATGTGCAGTATGGTGCCGCGGAAATTGGCGTAGCAGGAAAGGATGTATTGATGGAGCATGGTGGTGAAGGCCTGTATGAGCCGGTAGATCTGAAAATAGCGCAATGCCGTTTGATGGTGGCAGGGATACCGGATAAAGACAGTGGTAACCGGCGTACACGTATCGCGACCAAGTATGTCAATTCAACACGCCGGTATTACGCAGAGCAGGGCAAACAGGTTGAAGTCATAAAGCTATATGGCTCCATGGAGCTGGCTCCAATTGTAGGCCTGGCAGACAAGATCGTGGATGTTGTTGATACAGGTAATACATTGAAGGCCAACGGCCTGGTGCCTATGGAGCATATTGCCGATATCAGTTCTCGTCTTATAGTCAACAAGGCGGCCATGAAAATGCAATCTGCCCGTATCAAGGAGTTTATCCAGCTAATTGAAGAGGCAGTCTCCGCTAGCTAGTACCTGGCTTAGGTACCGAAAGCTGGAAGAATCGTGTATGGAAATTAGACGTCTCAATAGCACAGACCCGAATTTCTGGGATGACCTTTCAGCAATGCTGGAATGGGATTCTGTATCCGACGATGCGGTATTTACTACCGTGCGCGATATTCTTTCTGATGTCCGCAAGCGTGGAGATGCAGCGGTACTCGAATATACGAAAAGATTTGATAACCTGGATGCAGCAACCATAGCGCAACTAGAAATCGATCAGGAAAGGTTGCATGCCGCCCGACAATCTATTACCGCTGACCAGTTAGCCGCATTAGAGTTAGCAGCACAGCGTCTGCGCGATTATGCAGAGCACCAGAAACTGGCATCCTGGTCGTATACCGAAGCCGATGGCACCTTGCTTGGTCAACAGGTGACACCAATGGATCGGGTGGGTTTGTATGTGCCCGGAGGCAAAGCAGCCTATCCGTCTTCTGTGTTAATGAATGCTATTCCCGCCAAGGTAGCCGGAGTCCCAGAGCTGATCATGGTGGTCCCCACCCCAGGTGGTGAGGTAAATGATCTGGTGCTTGCAGCGGCATCCATAGCAGGTGTCGACCGTGTGTTTACGGTTGGCGGTGCGCAGGCCGTAGCCGCGCTGGCCTATGGTACAGAATCCATCCCGCAGGTAGACAAGATTGTAGGTCCCGGAAATATCTATGTCGCCACAGCCAAGCGCATGGTATACGGGACGGTTGGTATTGATATGATCGCAGGCCCGTCCGAAATTCTGGTAGTGTGTGACGGAAAAACTGACCCGGACTGGATTGCCATGGATTTATTTTCACAGGCAGAACATGATGAAGATGCTCAGTCGATACTGGTAAGTCCCGATGAGGAGTTCCTTGCTCAGGTTCAGTCCTGTTTTGAAAAACTGATACCACAGATGGAGCGAAAGGAAATCATTCAGGCTTCATTACAGTCCCGGGGTGTGATGATAAAGGCCAGGGATATGGATGAGGCGGTAGAGGTCGCAAATTATATTGCACCTGAACACCTGGAGCTGTCTGTTGAAAATCCGGATAAGCTTGCCGAAAATATTCGCCATGCCGGTGCCATATTTATGGGGCGTTATACGGCCGAGGCGCTGGGGGATTACTGTGCAGGACCTAACCACGTATTACCCACTTCACGTACCGCACGGTTTTCCTCGCCACTTGGCGTGTACGATTTCCAGAAACGCAGTAGTCTGATCATGTGTTCACCGGAAGGGGCATCCAGGTTAGGGAAAACGGCCTCGGTTCTGGCCCGCGGTGAAAGCCTGACCGCACATGCGCGCTCGGCAGAGTACAGGGTTAAAGCCAGTGACTAGTCGCTAGTATCTAGTAACTAGATACAGAATGTGAATACAAGCATGAAATCCCCTCAGCAACTAATAAGACCCGAGATTCAGGCATTATCGGCCTACCATGTGCCTGAATCAGGTAACTTGATCAAGCTGGATGCGATGGAGAATCCTTATACATGGCCAGAGGAGATGGTCCAGGAATGGCTGCAGGATTTGCGGGATGTTTCCATCAATCGCTATCCTGATCCCTCTGCGCAACAGTTATCAATGTCTTTACGAGAAGCCTTCACTGTGCCGAAGGGTATGGAAATATTGATGGGCAATGGTTCTGATGAGCTAATCCAGATGATTGCAATGGCCGTTGCAGAGAAAGACAGGGTTATCCTTGCGCCACAGCCGAGCTTTGTGATGTACAAGATGATTGCTACCTTCACGGGGATGCAGTTTGTGGGTGTGCCGTTAAACGCAGATGATTTCAGTCTTGATATGCATGCCATGCATCAAGCAATAGATAAGCACCAGCCGGCAGTAATTTTTCTCGCATACCCCAATAACCCGACAGGAAACCTGTTTGCTGAGGAGCAGGTACGTGAAATTATCGAGCAGGCACCTGGTCTGGTGGTTGTAGATGAGGCCTATGCAGCCTTTGCAGGGCATAGTTTTATGAATACATTGGGTGAATACGATAACCTGTTGGTTATGCGTACCGTTTCCAAAATGGGCTTGGCTGGTTTACGGTTGGGCCTACTGGCAGGCCCGAAGGAATGGTTGCATGAGATCGACAAGGTGCGTCTTCCTTATAATATAAACGTTCTCACTCAGAAGAGTGCAGTATTTTCGCTGAAGCATAAAGAAGTGCTTGATCAGCAGACAAGGCTTATCTGCGAAGAACGTGAGAAGATGTTTCAACAGTTGCAGCAGATAGAGGGTATAGAGCCATACCCGAGTCAGGCAAACTTTATTCTTTTCCGGTGTGTCGATAGAAACGCAAATGAAGTTTTTGAGTCTTTGCTTAAAGACGGTGTGTTAATTAAAAACATGAGTGCAGCAGGTGGTGTATTGGCAGATTGTTTACGCGTTACCATAGGTAAGCCAGAGGAAAATCAGTCGTTCCTTTCTGTTTTGTAATAAATATTGAGAGCATTTCAATTTTATTGAATGACAGGCCTTTGGTTTACGGTAGTCTCTATCGTGAAAGGTTTAGTATTACGTATCCCCTCAATACTGATTTGTGTACCCGGTTGTTGCTGTGAAATCAGGTCAAGAATACTACGCATATCAAGAACAGGCTGGTTGTTTATTTTTAACAGTACATCACCGGGTTGCAAGCCAGCAGCAAGCGCCGGGCTGTTTTTGATTACTCCGGTGACCACAACCCCATACAAACTTTTTAGCTGCAAGGCTTCGACCAGCTTTGGTGTAAGTTCACCCAAACGAACCCCCAGCCAGCCACGGATCACATGGCCATGTTCAATAATGTTCGTCATTACCATCCATGCCAGGTTAGCCGGAATGGCAAAGCCGATTCCCTGTGATCCACCGCTACGGCTGAAAATAGCAGAATTAATCCCGATCAGTTCACCATAAGGGTTGATCAGTGATCCGCCAGAGTTGCCCGGGTTGATGGCCGCGTCAGTTTGAATAAAATTTTCAAAGGTATTCAGGCCAACCCGGTTGCGGCCTGTAGCACTGATAATTCCCTGAGTAACGGTCTGGCCAACTCCATACGGGTTACCAATGGCCAGCACGACATCACCGACTCGCACCGATTGTGAATCTCCTATGGTAATGGATGGCAGGTTTTGTAGACTAATTTTAAGTACGGCCAGGTCCGTTTCCGGGTCACTGCCCACTAATTGAGCAGATACGCTTCGTCCATCATGTAGCATCACCTGTATTTCGGAGGCATTCACAATTACATGATGGTTGGTCAGGATATAGCCTTGAGGACTGAAGATAACACCGGAACCCAGACTGGTCTCTACCTTATTGCGGGTTGTTTCCGGATAGAAGTCCCTGAAAAAACGTTGGGTCAAAGGATGGTCAGGTACCTGGTTTTGCTCCATGAGCTTAGTGGTATAAATATTCACAACCGCTGGCGCAGCCTTTTCGACCGCAGAAGAATACGAAAAAGCTTCCGTCTTGTTAGTGGATAAGCTGTTTGCGGCTAATCTGGAAGCAGGGTCATCCTGAATCTCTACTATCTGATGTTGTCTGGCTGGGCCTTGTTTAGCTGGGTCAGTCAGGGCTTTCTGAATCAGTTCCGGTTTCAGGAAAATAATTACCAATGCGATGGCAAGCCCAATAGTGATAAACTGGGAAACAAACTTAAACATACTGGTTATCTGCATGCTGTCCGGGTATCCATTTTTGTTCGTTGCAGGTCTATTTATTAAAGGCCATCTGTTTTGATAGTCCAACAGAGTCTATTATAAATAACTTTTCGTTACAGGATTCGACTAATGATCAAGCTTGATGAACTGGTTCGATATACTAATGATTTGTTAGGGATTGATAAATTTCGTGATTATTGTCCAAATGGCCTGCAAATAG
>DAOWEP010000067.1 GCA_030638455.1 Gammaproteobacteria bacterium | reverse complement strand
TTAATATCATCAATAATAATTCTTGAAAACTCACCAGGTAGCTTCTCTTCCCCGCTCCGAAGAAATGCAACTACCTTATCTGTATCCTTAGCATTAAGACCTTTCTTATCTTTACTTTCTTTAAAAATCGCAAGAGTATCTTTTCCAAGCTGAGACCCGAACCTATAAATCCTTACAAACTTCCCCCAATTATATAAATAATCAAAAAAAGGATGCTGAATAGCATCTCTGCGTGCAACACATGCAAGCATACCTTCAGGAACTTGAAACGATATATGCTCTCCTAATTGTTCTGCCCATATTTTTCCTTCACCATCAGCGCCTCTCGACAACAAAGACTTACCGTCGATAATTAATTCTTCCTTAACGATGTTCCCTTCATGAAAGTCCAATAGGTATTGGACTTCCTTATCACCCTCATCAAAAAGAGCGTTAAAACTAGAGCCTCTCAGAATAGCATTTCTTTCACCACATACTAATAATGCAAGATTATAAATAAGATTCAGGCTGCGGCTTTTACCAGTAGAATTTTTTCCTACAAGTAAGTTAATCTTTCCGAATGGAAAGTCTTTTAGAGACCAAGTATTACCATCTATATCTGTCTCTATGCAATTTATTGTTTTAATAATCATGCATTAATCCTTATACCATAGTTGGAATATAACACTCAGCTTCCTGCTCACTTAATTTTATAATCATTATTTATCCCATCTTTGGAATGAATTTGGGCTTGAATCATAACCGATGGGGCGTCCAGAATAAAAACAAAAAATCAGGCAATAAAAATCCCCGGTTTTATATTTGCACTTTTGATGCACTTTTATGGAATAAATGGAATTTAATAACAGGAAGGATTTTAATAAAACACTATATATATTGGTCGGGGCGAGAGGATTCGAACCTCCGACCACCGGCACCCCATGCCGGTGCGCTACCAGACTGCGCTACGCCCCGTTTGATCTAGCTACATTACCCCATACTATGGGCCAAACTATGATTTTATCGTAATCTGAAAGGGATAGAAAATTTAAAGAACCTGGTAAACCTTAATAGTTGGCTGGATAGTATAACTATGAATAATAAGGCTATGACTTAGCAAACTTCAAAAGCTGAAATAAAAACTCTATTCTTTGAGGATTTGCAGAATCTCTTCCAGCTCACTTCTTAGTTGCCTGACAATCTGATGGCTTTGACTTGCATCATCTTTAGCGCCCTCACCAGACAACTTCTGCCTTGCACCGCCAATGGTAAAGCCTTCCTCATACAACAGACCGCGTATTTGACGGATCATGATTACGTCATGTCGTTGATAATAGCGCCGATTTCCCCTGCGCTTGATAGGCTTCAGTTGTGGGAACTCCTGTTCCCAATATCGTAATACATGCGGTTTCACCGCACATAAATCGCTTACTTCACCAATTGTAAAATAACGTTTGCCGGGTATCGTCGGCAGCTCGCTATTGTTCGCTGCCTCCAGCATATGCTTCAACTCTCGCTTTTAATTTTTGGCCAGGACGAAAAGTAACTACACGACGTGCCGTGATCGGGATTTCCTCTCCTGTTTTTGGGTTTCTTCCTGGTCGTTGATTTTTATCACGAAGATCATAATTTCCAAAACCTGAGAGCTTAACCTGCCTGCCATGCTCCAGAGAATTACGTATCTCTTCAAAAAACATCTCTACCAGCTCTTTGGCTTCTCTCTTGTTTAGACCAAGCTCCTCAAATAGATACTCGGCCATATCTGCTTTAGTTAGTGCCATTGTTTTTTCTCACAAAAATTTTTATTAAAAGTTGTTTTGCAAAAGGTTATTCTTTTAAACTGGTTCAGTCTCTCAAAGTTGCTCCAAACCTTTGTTTTAGTTCCTTCACTACCTGATCAATTGCAGAATCAATATCCTTATCTATTAGAGTGCGCGAAGATTCCTGTAAAATCAAGCCTAAAGCAAGACTTTTTCGTCCAGAATCTACGCCTTTTCCCTTATAGACATCAAACAAAATGACGTCTTTCAGGATATCTGGCAGCGTTGTTTCTATGCATGCCTGGATATCACCTGCCGAAACCTGCTCATCAACCACGATGGCAATGTCTCGTCGAATCGATGGATATTTTGACAGCTCATGGAATTTCGGTATAACTGCATGGCTAATGTCATCAATATTCAGTTCGAATACATAGATATTAGCACTAACTCCAAGATTTTGTAGCACTTTTGGGTGAATAGCTCCTAAAACGCCAATATTTTCTCCATCCAGAACAACACTGGCTGATTGGCCCGGATGTAATGCAGGATGATTTGCTGGCTCAAACGTAAATTTCTGTCCCTGACCCGTCAACTGAAGCAACGCCTCAACATCGCCTTTGAGGTCATAAAAATCAGCCTTGCGTCCTTTTTCAGTCCATTGCTCCTGAAGTGCATTACCAAAAAGCGCGCCTGAAATCACTAATTCCTGTTTTATTTCATTATCTTGTGAGATAAACTTAAGACCTGACTCGAATATATGTATCGTAGATTGCTGTCGGTTCAGGTTATACATAATAGTCCTGACAAGCCCGGGCCATAGCGAAGTTCGCATGACCGCCATTTCGGATGAAATCGGGTTAGCAAGCCGCACGGCTGTATTGTCCGGGTCGAACAATTGTTGATCATCTGGATCAATAAAACTGTAGGTAATCACTTCCTGATAGCCTCGCTTGATCAGGGTATCCGTCAGTTGAGAATGCTCCAGACGAGCTTCAGTTCTAGGGTGCATTGCACCACCCGCAGTAGAGTGACTGGCTGGCAATTTGTTGTATCCATAGATGCGCCCAATTTCCTCTATCAGGTCTGCCTCAATTTCGATATCAAACCGAAATGCTGGTGCCACTACATTCCAGCCACCATCACATTGCGTTACTGTCATATCAAGTCGCTCGAGAATTTCCTGGATTTCTGAATCAGGTAGCTTGATACCAAGAAGCCTGTAAATACGAGCTGACCGTAAAAAAATGGATTCACTAACTGGCAGATGTTTCTCTGAGCTGACTTCTGAGATTGGACCGGCATCGCCTCCCACAATTTCCAACAACAGACTCGTTGCTCGCTCCATCGCTAATTGCAGGGTCTCAGGATTTACGCCTCGCTCAAAACGATGTGATGAATCCGTTTGCAACCCATATTCACGTGCCTTCCCGGATATGGATATCGGATTAAAATAAGCACATTCCAGAAATAGATGTTGGGTAGAATCTGAAATACCGGAATCCTGCCCTCCCATTATGCCTGCTAGTGCTAATGGTCTCTTCTTGTCTGAAATCAGCAAGGTACCTTCCACCAACTCAATTTCATTGCCATCAAGTAACGTTAGCTTCTCATTCTTGTTCGCCATCCTTACCTGAATTTCATCATGCAACTGGTCAAGGTCAAATGCATGCATAGGGTGACCAAGCTCAAGCATTACATAATTGGTAACATCCACCATTGGCCCTAGACTGCGGATACCCCCTCTTCGTAATTTTTCCTGCATCCAAAGTGGCGTTTGTGCATCCGGATTTATATTACGAATCACGCGCCCCAGGTAGCGTGGACAGTGCTCAGGTGCCTTGACCGATACAGTAAAAGCATCCTGTATGGATTCTTTTACAGATAGAATCTTAGGTTGTTCAACCGGGCATTTGTTTAATACACCCACTTCCCTGGCAATACCGGCCACACTCAGGCAATCACCTCGGTTAGGTGTAAGTTCAATTTCGATAATATGGTCTTCCAGACCCAGGTATTCGCGAATATCTTTTCCAACCGGAGCATCTGAAGGTAATTCCATAAGCCCGTCGCTACTCTCAGCCAGACCAAGCTCCTTCTCGGAACAGAGCATACCGAAAGACTCTACTCCCCTAAGCTTTGATTTCTTGATTTTGAAATCACCGGGTAACATCGCGCCAATAATCGCAGTGGGCACGTTCATACTCTCTTTAACGTTTGCTGCACCACACACGATCTGCAATGGTTTCCCATCACCCGTATCTACCTCGCATACCCTAAGTTTGTCGGCATCCGGATGTGGCTTGATGGTGAGCACCTTCCCAACCACGACACTGGTAAATTTTGCGGCTGCATCACTGACGGAGTCAACTTCAAGACCCGCCATAGTTAACTGCTCGGCCAGCTCCAACACTGATACAGGCGGGTTAGCCCATTCACGCAACCATTGTTCGCTAATCTTCATTAAGTATCAGACACAAGTGACAAGTTACAAGATACAAGCATCAACTTGCATCTTCCCTCTTTCATCTTGCTACCTTATCTCCTCTAGTTAAATTGCTGTAAGAACCGAAGATCATTCTCAAAAAACAGGCGTAAATCATTAACGCCATAACGCAGCATAGCCAGTCGTTCTACACCCATCCCAAAGGCATAGCCTGTGTATTTTTCATTATCAATACCAGCATGTTCAAACACCTTTGGATGCACCATTCCACAACCTAGCACCTCCAGCCAACCGGTATGACTGCATACCCTGCAACCTTCGCCACCACATATAACACATTCCATATCTACTTCCGCAGAAGGTTCTGTAAACGGAAAATAGGAAGGACGAAAACGAACCTTCAGGTTTTTCTCAAAAAAATGTTTCAGAAAATCATCCAGTAACCCTTTTAGATCTGCAAAACTAACATTCTTATCTACCAGCAAACCCTCCACCTGGTGAAACATCGGTGTATGGGTAACGTCTGAATCGCATCTATATACCCTGCCTGGTGCTATGGCGCGTATAGGTGGACCTTCTTTTTCCATTACACGTATCTGAACAGGTGAAGTATGCGTACGCAACAGGGTATGCGGATCAAAATAAAAGGTATCATGCATGGCACGCGCCGGATGGTGCGCAGGAATATTCAGGGCTTCAAAATTATGATAGTCATCTTCAATTTCAGGGCCTGTTGCTACTTCAAAACCTAGTTGTGCAAACAGATTTTCGATACGTTCCATTGTACGGCTAACGGGATGCCTGCCACCTAACCGAGACCCTCTTCCGGGCAGAGTGACATCAATGGATTCACTGCCAAGCCTTGCGTTCATTACCTCATCTTGCAAAGCTTGTTTACGTGCCTCAATCCTGGCTTGCAGTACCTTTTTTGCTTTATTGATCTCCTGCCCTGCCTGCGGACGCGCTTTAGCAGGCAACTTACCAAGCTGCTTGAGCTGATCGGTTAATAGCCCTTTCTTACCAAGATACTGAACCCTTATCTTATCCAGGGCATCAAGCGAATCGGCTTTCTCGATTATTGCTTCTGCCTCTTGTGTAAGCTTAGTCAGGTTATTCATTTGTCGCATTCATCTCAGGATTTAGTGTCACAAAAACAATAAAAAAGGGGAAGACCCTAGGCTCTTCCCCTTTGAATTAGATAATGCTTATTGATTATCAGTACCGAATATTCGTTACTTGATAATCAAGAATTATCAATTTGACAGGCCAGCCTTTGCTTTTTCTGCTATTGCAGTAAATGCTGATTTGTCAAAGACTGCAATATCTGCCAGCACTTTACGGTCTATTTCAACTTCGGATTTCTTCAGTCCGTTAATAAACTGGCTATACGAAAGACCATTTTCGTGCGCGGCAGCATTAATACGGGCAATCCATAATGCGCGAAACTGACGTTTTCTCTGTCTGCGGTCACGATAGGCATATTGACCGGCCTTGGTAACAGCCTGTTTGGCTACACGAAAGACCTTGCTGCGTGCGCCATAATAACCTTTGGCCTTTTTCAGGATTTTTTTGTGCGACTCTCTCGCGGTCACTCCACGTTTTACTCTAGGCATTACATCCTCCCCTTAACTGAACGGCAGCATACGACGTATGCTAGCTGTATCTGATGGGTTAACCTGAGCATTTGCACGCAAATGACGTTTGCGTTTGGTACTCTTCTTGGTCAGGATGTGTCTACGATGTGACGATCCACGTTTAAAACCGCCTGAGGCTGAACGCGAAAAACGCTTGGCCGCACCGCGGTTGGATTTCATCTTGGGCATAACTATTTACTCCACTTACTTCCCACTACACATTCAAAACAGTTCCACATTTAACTGGAACTGTGACATTTGGACAATCGGCCGCTGTTCGGTGCTACTCAGCGTGACCTGCAACTTCTTTACTGCGCCTTTTCTGCTACTGTACTTTCTTCAGCAGTAGAAGAATTTGCAACAGAAGCATTTGGCTTCTTAGCAACTTTAGGCGCTTTCTTTGAAGTCTTTGAGGATATGGGTGAAAAAACCATGACCATCTGGCGTCCTTCCAGTTTTGGTCTTTGTTCTACAGTGCCATATTCCTCAAGGTCAGCCTCAACTCTTTCCAGCAGTTGTAAGCCGATTTCCTGGTGAGCCATTTCACGTCCGCGAAAACGCATGGTAACTTTGGCTTTATCACCATCATTCAGGAAACGTATCAGGTTGCGTAGTTTTACCTGATAATCTCCCACGTCCGTTCCCGGACGAAACTTGATTTCCTTTACCTGGGTCCTTTTCTGTTTTTTCTTGCCCGTTTGCTGCCCTTTTCTCTCCTCGAAACGGAACTTCCCATAGTCCATAGTCCGACAAACGGGAGGAGATGCATGCGGAGACACTTCAACTAGATCCAGAGATGCTTCCTTGGCTATATTCAGTGCTTCTTCGATAGAAACAATCCCTAGCTGCTCACTTTCATTGCCAATAAGGCGCACTGTCGGGGCAGTAATTTCTGTATTTAATCGGGTCTTCGATTTTCCGCTTGCGATGCTTTAATCCTCCAAAACAGTTAAGCCGCGGCTTGCGATCTCTGTGGTAAAGAATTCACTGAGCTCATCCAATGTCTTTGAGCCCAGATCTTCACCACTACGCGTGCGCACGGCTACAGAGCCTGATTCACGTTCCCGGTCACCTACCACCAGCAGGTATGGAATACGTTGAATTGTGTGTTCGCGGATTTTAAAGCCGATCTTCTCATTTCTCAAGTCCGATTTGACCCGAAAGTTATGGTTTTTAAGGATTTGTTCCACTTTTTGCACATATTCGGCCTGTTGGTCGGTAATATTCATGATTACAGCCTGAACTGGGGCCAGCCATAGCGGAAAGGCCCCGGCATATTGCTCGATCAGGATACCGATAAATCGCTCCATAGAACCCAGAATGGCCCTATGTAACATCACAGGCACCTGACGACTACCGTCCTCAGCCACGTATTGTGCGTCCAGACGTCCGGGCATGGAAAAGTCCACCTGTATGGTGCCGCACTGCCAGACACGATCCAGGCAGTCCTTGAGCGAAAATTCGATCTTGGGGCCATAAAAGGCCCCCTCACCCGGCTGCAGATCCCATTCGATACCCTTTTCATTCAGGGCCCTTTCCAATGCATGCTCAGCCTTGTCCCAACCCTCATCACTACCGACCCTCTTTTCAGGCCTCGTCGAAAGCTTGATGATGACATCATTAAAACCAAAGTCCGCATACACTCGGTAAAGCAAATCAATAAAGCTGGAAACCTCCTCCTGCACCTGATCCTCGGTACAAAAAATATGGGCATCGTCCTGTGTAAAACCGCGTACTCGCATGAGGCCGTGTAGGGTTCCGGATGGTTCATTACGATGACAGGAACCAAATTCCGCCAGTCGCAAGGGCAAGTCCCGGTAACTCTTGAGGCCCTGATTGAAGATCTGAACATGACAGGGACAGTTCATCGGTTTGATGGCATAGGTCCGCTTTTCAGATTCAGTGGTAAACATATCTTCCCTGAATTTTTCCCAGTGTCCGGATTTTTCCCACAATGTACGATCCACTACAAGAGGCGTATTCACTTCCTGATAATTGTGCTCGCGCAAGCGATCCCTGATGTAGCTTTGTACCGCCAGGTAAACCTGCCAACCTTTGTCATGCCAAAACACCATTCCTGGCGCTTCTTCCTGAGTATGAAACAGATCCTGGTGACGTCCAATCTTACGATGATCCCGCTTTTCCGCTTCTTCCAGACGATGCAAGTAGGCCTTGAGTGCCTTTTTATCTTTCCAGGCAGTACCGTAGATACGCTGGAGCATCTCGTTACTGGAATCACCGCGCCAGTATGCCCCCGCTAGCTTCATAAGCTTAAAGGCTTTGATCTTACCGGTACTGGGAACATGCGGGCCACGACACAGATCTGTAAATTCACCTTGCTGGTATAGAGATAACTCTTCTCCAGTAGGTATATCTTC
>DAOWEP010000032.1 GCA_030638455.1 Gammaproteobacteria bacterium | reverse complement strand
TCATGATAGTCCCAGTTGC
Source organism: Gammaproteobacteria bacterium (assembly GCA_030638455.1). Lineage (GTDB taxonomy): Bacteria > Pseudomonadota > Gammaproteobacteria > DAOWEP01 > DAOWEP01 > DAOWEP01. The sequence goes on along the minus strand of DAOWEP010000032.1, from coordinate 5,110 downwards.
CATAGTTCTTCAGCATTACAGGGTGCATGTATTGGAAACCATCTGGGGCACCAGTTTCAATTGGTGGACGGGGTGCCGCTTTTGCTTCAGACATTCTTAACCTCCAAAAACTTTATTATTTAAACGTTGAGATGTGTCCTGATGTTTAAGACTATATCTCATGCTTTTCCTTAATAATTAACCTGCAGCCTTTTCGGCCTGACGTTGATACCACTTTTCAGCTTCCTCATCCCATGTATCGAGACGTACATAAGAAGACTGACGCGGACTACTTACCATGTTTGGATCAACTTCTACTCCAATTCCTTCAAGGTAGTTAACCAGGCCGATACGTTCGATCATTTCACCTGTACGCTCGTGCTCCAGTGCATTTTCTGCGAAGAAGTCAATCATTTCTTCAGCAAGTTCCACCAGGCTTTCATAATCTTCATCGGTTTCCAGCTTCTTGAAAGGAAGTACCACAGTACCCATCAAGTCACCAATCTTCAGGGTGCGCTTGCCACCGATCAGAACAGTTATGCCTTTGTCGTCTCCTGGTGATAACGCCTTTGGCATTACGTTCAGGCAGTGCATACAACGTACGCAGTTGCTGTTGTCTACTGTTAGAGTGTCATCATCATTAAGAGACAGGGCGTTGGTAGGGCAACGTGCAATAACATTGTCGATAAGGTATTTGCGGCCTTTCGTTTTAACGTATCCTTTGATCGCTTCCTGGTTGACTTTCATGTCATCACGCCATGTACCAATTACAGAAAAATCGGCGCGCTCAATAGAATTCATGCAGTCATTCGGGCAACCGGAGACCTTAAACTTGAATTTATATGGAAGGGCGGGGCGGTGCATGTCATCCATGAAGTTGTTTACCAGTAAGCGCATGATCTTGTGCTCATCTGCACATGACTGCTCACAACGAGCGGCACCCACGCAAGCCATAGCGGTACGTACACATGGGCCAGCACCGCCGAGATCAAATCCGTATTCGTTAATTTCATCGAAGAAAGGCTGGATACTCTTAGTGTCGGTGCCGATAAACATGATGTTACCAGTCTGACCATGGAAGGTTACCAGGCCTGAACCGTGTTTTTCCCAGCTATCGCCCAGTTGGCGAAGAATGTCAGATGTGTAGTAGTTACCAGCAGGAGGCTGTACACGAACCGTATGAAATTCTCTGGATGCGGGAAATGCATCACCAACTTCAGAGAAACGTGGGATAATTCCGCCGCCATATCCGAAAACAGAAACCGTTCCGCCTTTCCAGTAACCCTTGCGAGTCTCATACGAGTGCTCGAGTTGCCCTAATAAAGAGCTGGTTACGTCCTGGATGCGTTCATCTGGATGTTCATTTGCCAGTTTACGGATACCGGTAATGAAGCTAGGCCATGGGCCGGTTTCCAGTTGATCCAGCATGGGGGTTTCATACTTTTTGACCATGTGTATGCTCCTGAAGTATTCAATAAATGTTTAGTTATACATACTGTTTATGTTACAGATTTTTTTAAAACTCAATCTTTTACAATTCGGTATATCTTTAGCTGCCTGGAAACGGTCTGGATCTGTAGTGCTTCCAAAAAATAAACACTGCTTTGATCTGATGCAGAACTTAATTAAGTCCTGCCCGTAAAACCTTTCAAGCTATCCGGGGAATTTTGAGGCAGAGCGTGCTTTAAACATACCCCGCTGATTGGGTGTATCGTCGTTTTACATATACCCCAGATGGGATATATGGCTACACCCTTAACGCTATTACCCGTAGTATTAGCCCTGGTATTATCCCTTCCCCTACTGTTTATCCATCCTTGAATGGGGGCGCATTCTAACACAATGGTTAAAAAAGAATAAATGTTTTCTTGACCATAAAAAAATGGTTTTTTTCCGGGTTTATACAGCCTAATTGTGATCAGATAATGTCTGTTGGGACTCGCAAGGAGGCTTAGGCCAGGTCATCGTAGGAGGGGTATCGAAATACATTACAGATTAAATCAGGTATAATGACGGGGTTTCCCTTCTCAATAGTATTCGGTTGGAAAAGATGTTGCCTTTTGATTTAAATGAAGTTAATGCATACCAGCAATGGAGGGCATGGAAGCTTTCAGCCTATCCAGTTAATGCAGAGGATTTACTTGTTTATCTGGAAGACCCTTATTCGTTATCTACAGAGGAAAAAAACGCGGTTCTGGACAGATGTCTTAAATACAATCTGGTTATATATAGCTGTGATCAGGAGAAGCATGACATTTCAGACAAGAATTTACCTCGGACACTAGGCAAGCAGCTGGGGTTGGACAGGCTGGATGCACATCTGTGTGTAGATGAGGATGATATCAGCTCATTAAAGGTTGCCAGCTCAGGGAAACGTCACGGAGGCTATATCCCATATACAGATCGCCCTATTAGCTGGCATACAGATGGCTATTACAACTCCAGTTCGGAAAGGATTCAGGCGATGGTATTACATTGTGTATCGGATGCCGCAAGTGGTGGTGAAAATGAATTGATGGACCACGAGATGGCCTATATCTGCATGCGGGATGAGAATCCGGATTACATAAGGGCATTAATGCAGCCAGATGTTATGACTATTCCGCCAAATATCGAGAATGGTGTAATGATACGAGATAGCGTTACCGGGCCAGTTTTTACAGTAGACAAGGAAACAGGTGCTTTGCATATGCGCTATACAGCACGTACAAGGAGCATAGAGTGGAAACAGGATGATTTGACCAGAGAAGCCATTAATTTTCTGGAGAGCTTGTTTTCAGAAGATTCCGCCTACATATTAAGGCACCGCCTCAAACCAGGTCAGGGGGTTATCTGTAACAATGTTTTACATAATCGTACCGGTTTTGTTGATGATGAGGAATGCGGGAAGCAGAGATTGATATACCGGGCGCGTTATTATGACCGTATCAAGGATACGGGGTTGGATGCAGTAAATGAAAGACTGTAACAAAAGTTGTAGACCGTTTATTTGTTCACAACGATAACTATGTAGAAAGACACTGGAGAGTTAAATGTTTTGTGTGAGTGAAATATTACTTAAACATCAGGAAGCCGAATGTTTTGCGGATTTGATAGAGCTGGTAAAAGAGGGTGCTCGCAATGGTGAGCGGTTCTTTGAAATGGATGTGAGGCCTGAATATGCAGATACCCCCGACGATTGGGAAAACCAGTTAGAGTCAGCCTTTAATGGGATTGTGTAAACATGAATGCAATGGATGAGAATAATATTCTTAACAGCTTCAGTGACCCTAACCAGGTAGATTCAGCAGAGCTTGAATCCCAGTTGATCGCACTGGAAGAACGATTGCGAGAGTTGCCTGATGATGCTTCTCTTGGGCATGCATCGGTGCAGCTGGACATGGCAAGAATTCATACAGGGCTTGATCGTGGGGAGCAGGCCTGGGAGATGGCACGCAAGGTTTTTGATGTTTTCATGCAGACAGAAGCATGGGAGAAGGCTACAGAAGCTTGTGATGTATTGTTTCTGTCAAATCAGGAGAACTCATTGAGTGCGCTTGGCCAGGGAATCTGGTTAAGTGTTACGTACCCAATAGACCCTGAGTTGACTCTGGCAATGATGCAACATGTAGTAGATGAAACCCCCAGTGATGCAGATGGTGCGGCAGTTGCTGCTGCCGTAGGCGCATATGTTGTAGAGATGAGGGCAGAAGGTAAGCAACTTGAAGATCTCCGTTTCTTTGCAAATCAATTGCTGGGTGTAGTCGCTCGCAGGCATAGTAAAATAGAGAAGCAGGAACAGTTTGACCTGTGGTTTAAAAGGATGGAACTCGATGATCCGGCCAAATTTCTTGTAAGGATGCGTAATGTGGTGGATGTGCTGGTGCAGGAAGACTGGTGGTTTGACCGAGAGGAACTGCAATCAAGATTACCATTAAACTAAGGATATAAGTTTTTATACTCATGGTATGGCAGGAAGAAAAACCGTTTGTTGCCCCGGATGACATTGTAGATTTATCCTTTCGGATAAACTGCAAATGTCTGCCGATTGAGCATGCACATACATTGTCGCGCGCATTGCATGAAGCGTTGCCCTGGTTAGGTAAAGATGATCGAGTAGGTATACATCTTGTGCACGTAGCAGAATCAGGAAATGGTTGGATGAGGCCGGTAGATGCTGAGAATGATCTCCTATTGTTGTCCCGCAGAACCCGTATGACACTACGTTTGCCCAAGGATCGGCTTGATGAAGCCAGGCAGCTTAAAGGCGTAACCCTGGATATTGATGGATACTCTCTGGAGGTATCTGATAGTAGTGTACGTGAATTGAGCATATCAACCACATTGTTTTCGCGCTATATTATTGCAGATGAGGAAGAATCAGAACAGGTATTCACGGCATCTGTAGTGTCAGAATTAGGAGGAATGGGTATTCCAGTACGCAAGCTGTTATGTGGACGAACGCATACTCTCAATTTCCCCGATAGAAAGGTGTTTACCCGCAGTTTAATGATTGCGGATTTAGAACCAGAGCAATCGGTTAAATTGCAGCAGGTAGGGCTGAGGGAAGGTCGTAAGTACGGGTGTGGGTTGTTCATTCCACATAAGGGAATCGATCCAGTAGGGTCCATGAAATAGAAAATGAATGATCAGATAATGGAATTTTTTTTATTTTTTTTATAAAATCCATAAAACAAAGATTTCAGGTGATGATTATTGATTTTGTTATTTGATATTGTTGGCAGCAGATATCTTTAGTAAACGATACTTATTGTAAATAAATACATTGGCAATTGAAACAGGAGCATGTGATGGCATATGAAGTAGGTGGTAAAACCATTGAGCACAATGAAGGTGGTTATTTAGAAAATATAGAGGACTGGAGCAAGGAACTGGCAGAGCTTATTGCAGAAAAGGAAGGGATTTCTCTTTCTGATAAGCACTGGGATCTGATCAACTATCTGCGCGATGAATTTATCTCCAATGCGGGTAATCAGCCAAACACACGCAATATAGTAAAGGAAATGGGCAAGAAGTGGGGCGCGAAGCTTTCCCAGAAAGATATATTCGATCTTTTCCCCGGCAACCCAAGCAAACAGGCGGGCATGATTGGTGGTTTGCCTGAGAGTCGTCGCAAGGGTGGGTATTGATT
>DAOWEP010000050.1 GCA_030638455.1 Gammaproteobacteria bacterium | reverse complement strand
CATATGAAATGATTGAGCATGATTTAAGTAAAAATGACTTTATTCATTCCGAAATATCCGGATTATATGTTAATCACCCAATTACAAAGCATTTAACTTTTATCCACTACGCATTACCTGAACTAAATGAAGCATGCATGATTACATCACATTTTCATATTAGTAAAAACACACCTTATGCTATGAAACTCTCACTGGATATCATCAACAACGAGGAAGATCTGCATAACCTTCTACCTGACATCCTTTCACAATGTGATGTCCTGCTAGCATCCCTTGATCCTGTAATCTACAACAATGAATCTATCAGAAATATACTGATTACAGCCTACAGATATAAAACACCCGTCATTGGGCACTCAAAGGCATTTGTAAAAGCAGGGGCTTTAATGGGCCTTTATACTTCACCACAACAACTTGGAGTGGAAGTTAGCGAAATATTAATTAGTCTTTCCGGCAAAAAAACTCAACCATTACCAGAACCAAAGCCGCCTAAATACTTCTCGATTGAATATAATTACTTTGTAGCACAAGCATTGGGTCTGAGCCTTCCAGATAAGGAAGAGCTAATAACAAGACTAAAAAAGGATTTCGATAAAAAGCAATAATTATAGAGTGGATAGATCCTGTCTATTGTCTTCGTGCATCCAGCATTAATTTTTTCATTTCTTCAACAGCATTATGCAAGCCAGTAAAAATAGCTCTGGCGATGATTGAATGTCCGATATTCAGCTCACTCATTTGCTTCAGGGCTGCAATGGCCTGGATATTATGATAATGAAGACCATGACCAGCATTTACCTGCAAGCCTGCATTTGAGGCAAGCTTTGCTGACTCAATAATACGATGATACTCATGTTCGCGTTCTTTGTTTGTCTTGGCATCCGCATAGTGCCCGGTATGTATTTCAATTACAGGTGCACCAGTTTTTACAGCTGCTTCAATCTGATCAAGATCTGCATCTATAAATAATGAAGCCCTTACACCAGCTTCTTTTAGCCTGGAGCAGGCATCGGTAATTTTTCCTGTTTGCGCAACCACATCCAAACCGCCTTCTGTGGTTAATTCTTCACGCTTTTCAGGCACCAAACAGCAGTCTTGTGGCTGGACGATCTCCGCAATTTTTAGCATTTCATCCGTTACTGCCATTTCCAGGTTCATCCTTGTTTGCAACACCTCTTTTAATATTTCTACATCCCGCTCCTGGATATGCCTTCTGTCTTCACGTAAATGAATGGTGATCGCATCTGCGCCTGCCTGCTCTGCAATCAGGGCGGCCTGTACCGGCTCAGGGTAAAGGGTTCCCCTCGATTGCCGGATGGTGGCGACATGATCGATATTTACGCCTAATTTTATTTCGTTTTCTTTTAACATCACTCTACTATATCACTACACTTACTATGAAACATTGCATATCCTCTAATAAGACACTGCCAGGAGCTCCCTGCTTTTCACTGGCTTTCCTTCCAGATAGTGGTTAATAATATAACGCATGAGTTTTTTGCTTTCCTGCTCACATCTTGCATCATCCAGATTACCCATAGCCAGGGACAACAGGCTTTTTCCATGAACAACAATACCAGACTTGCACTTAATAAGTGAACCATCAACCCCCGAATCATATGGAACCGGGCCGACTTCTACCTGATACAGATACCTTTCATTCTCATCAATCGGCTCACCAGTTTCCACATTATATTCAAGCATCACGCCATAGCCTAATTCCTGCAACAGGCTTTTCTCAAATAGCCGTAATGCCTTCGAAATATTATCTGCGCGCTCAAGTGTTTTTAATGTATTCCGATACAATACAAAAAGAGATTCATGCTCTTCATGTCTGTGCAACAGGCGAACCAATAGCTCATTAACATATAAAGCACTGACAAGCGCACCAGCCTTTACACCTATCACCTCACCATCTTCTTCAACAGATATCAGGCTCTTTAGCTCTTTATCTCCAGACCATGAGACCAACAGTTTTCGGAAAGGTTGGAGCAGACCTCTTATTTTTGAATTCCCAGATCTAACTCCCCGGGCAACCAGTGAAATTCTCCCATGATCTGGCGTAAAGATCTCAACCAGAGCACTGGTATCCCGGTAGGGGCGGACCTGGAGTACATAGGCGGGCTGTAACAACACTCTTCTCATATAGATCTGCCAGAAAATAACCTTAAGCAAAGTTTAAAATTTATCCAGATTTTAACAACCCATAGTTTCAATAAACCATATTTTTAAAAAACCAAAGTCTCAACAACCTTCATCATTGTACCCTAAACTTTTCAGTATCCTTTCATTATCAGACCATCCGTCCTTGACCTTGACCCACAAATTCAGAAACACCTTGTGGTCAAAAGATTTTTCCATATCGATTCTTGCCTGCTTACCAATAGATTTCAAATTTTCGCCATCCTTGCCAATCACGATACCCTTTTGGCCTGGTCGCTCAACCCATATTACAGCACCAATATTCAGGATTTCCTTTTTACCACTGGTGTCCAGCTCAAAATTTTCAATTTCAACCGTCAATGAATAGGGAATTTCCTGCCTGAGGGTACGCATCAACTTTTCCCTGATCAGCTCTGCCGCCATAAATCGCTCTGTTTTATCGGTAACCTGTTCCTCGGAATATAATGCAGGACCTTCGGGCAACAGATCAGCAACGATTTGCTCAAGACGCTCCACCCCTTCACCATTCATTGCTGATACCGGCAATACCTCTGAAAATTCATATTGTCCAGAAACATCCTTTATAAAAGGAAGCAAGTCGCCTTTATCCTTTACTGTATCTACTTTATTGACCACCATAACAACTGGTGCTTTTACCTGCTTTAATTTATCAACTACACTAGCATCTTCTTTCGTCCAGCAACCCGCTTCGACCAGGAAAATCACAACGTCCACTTCATGAAGAACGTTCTTTGCTGTCTTGTTCATGTATCGGTTCATCGCATTCTTTGCAGTAGAATGTAACCCTGGCGTATCAATATATATTGCCTGAACCCCATTTTCTGTTTTGATACCCAGTATCCTGTGACGGGTAGTCTGGGGCTTATGCGAGGTAATACTGATCTTCTGCCCCAACATATAATTCAGTAAAGTCGATTTACCTACGTTGGGTCTGCCGATCAATGCTATAAAGCCGCTTTTATTGATATCTTTACTCATTTAACATTTTACTCATCCAATAACAGGTGCAGAGCAAGCTCTGCTGACTCCTGCTCCGCCTTACGTCTGCTGTTACCTTTACCAATAGGCGCCTGCTCAAGACAGGACACATGACATGAAATGGTAAACCGTTGATTGTGTGATTCGCCTGCAACCTCATCTAGATGATATTCAGGGATGGGAAACTTTCTGGATTGTAGATATTCCTGCAACCTGGTTTTTGGATCTTTCAGGTCTTCGGTATTTGTAATGCTGGATATAGTAGAAAGAGCTTGCTTATAAATATCAAGGATCAGATTCTTACACCGTGCAAAGTCACTATCCAGATAAGCAGCGCCAATAATAGCCTCCATAGTATCTGCAAGGATAGAGGCCCTGCGATAACCACCACTTTTCATTTCACCAGGCCCCAAGATTAAATATTCACTCAAATTTATCCCTGTAGCCAATTCGGCAAGCTTTTCACCCTTAACCAGACTTGCCCGTAATCTGCTTAAATCACCTTCACTATTATCCGGAAATTTCCCAAACAATGAATCCGCAATAACAAAGTTCAGAATGCTATCGCCCAGAAACTCCAGTCGCTCATTATTTTGCTTGCCTACACTTCTATGCGTAAGTGCTCGTTGTAATAAATCTGGATCACTAAAGCGATATCCGATCTCACCCTGCAATCGATCCAGCTCGGACGTCAATTTGCGATCACCTCTACTTCCTCATAGAACTTGCCTACAATATCCATATTTCCCATCACATGCTTCCGAACTTCAAAATCAATTGTAACCGTCAAAACATCTTTGCTCTTTTCAATAAAGATATTTTCACGAGTGACATTTGTTATATCATCCACATCAAACCTGCTAAAAAGCATCTTCAATATTTCACTCTTTGTTTTTCTAGTAATCCCTGGCTGCTCCTGGAGCGAGGCCAGTGCCCCTCTCACCTTAAACCCTTCCATGTAAATCGGAAAAGCACGCATGCCTACTACTGCAAAAAAAACGATCACGCCAATCACCATCATCCATCCGATGCCTGTCATACCCTTTTGTTTATGCTTATTTCTTATTATTGAATACATTCTTATCTCCTCTTGCTAACCTAGTGTATAGTATTCCCGACCCTGCCCCATGTAACACCTAGCCCATCCATAGCAGAATCCCAGTTCATCCAGATCATGAATGCCTTGCCCACTAAATTTTCATCCGGAACCGAACACCAGAACCGGCTGTCATTACTGTTATCCCGATTATCTCCCATTACAAAATAATGTCCTTCAGGTACCGTGAACTTGTTATTTTGCATGCAGGTATAAGGATACTCGTACCTTCGCGGTTCAACCAGCACCTCATGTGAGGCATTGCCAATTTCTTCTCTTCTAACCCTGGCACCGGACATACCAATGCCTGAGCCTACCCCGATATAGTCTCCTACATGTGAATAGGTCAGCCTCTTATCATTGATATAGAGTATTTTGTCCCTATATTCAATCCTGTCACCTCCCACGCCTATTACGCGCTTGATATAGTCAGTAGACGGGTCTTTTGGATACCGGAATACCACCACATCACCACGCTGTGGCGCACCTAGTTCGATAACCTTTTTATTGATAACAGGCAATCTGATTCCATACTTATATTTGTTTACCAGGATAAAATCACCTGTCAATAATGTGGGCATCATTGAGTTTGACGGAATCCGAAACGGCTCAACTAGAAATGACCTTAGTAACAGGACAATTAGAATGATCGGGAAAAAAGAACGTGCCATCTCGACAATCCAGGGTTCCTTCAGTGTCTTCTCCTGTTCATCAGCCGACTCATCTTTTGCTCTCTCAAGTCTGCCACGAGAAAAAAAGAATGCATCTACAGCCCAGATAAAACCGGTTACCAGCGTTAGAAAAAAGAGTATTGTTGGAAAATCCAGATTCATTTTTATATCCCGTAATAATTGCTTACCGCTTTAACTTAAATGAAATAATAGTGTAATAGGACTGTATATTTACATACTAAGCAGCCCTATTTGTCCCCCACCCTCAATACCGCAAGAAATGCCTCCTGCGGGATCTCGATCTTGCCCACCTGCTTCATTCGTTTCTTCCCTGCTTTTTGTTTTTCCAATAATTTTTTCTTGCGTGATATATCTCCGCCATAACACTTTGCAGTTACATTCTTTCGTAACGCCTTGACCGTTGAACGGGCAATAATATGGCCGCCTATAGCTGCCTGGATCGCAACATCATACATCTGACGTGGAATAATCTCACGCATCTTCTCTACCAGAACACGTCCACGTGATAGACTATGATCTTTATGAATAATGATCGATAAGGCATCCACTCGCTCACTATTAATCAGAACATCCAGCTTCACCAGAGGTGCGGCTTCAAATCGATCAAAAGTATAATCAAACGACGCATAACCACGGCTGACAGATTTAAGCCGATCAAAGAAATCCAGAACCACCTCACTCAATGGCAATTCATACACTATTGATACCTGGTTACCCAGATATTGCATATTTTTCTGAATACCCCGTTTTTCGATACAGAGATTGATTACAGCCCCTACATAATCCTGTGGCACCAGAATATTCGCACGAATAATGGGTTCCCTTATCTCTTCAATATAATTGACTGCTGGCAAACTGGCGGGGTTATCAATCTGAATAATCTCATCTTTGGTCGTCAGCACCTCATAAATTACCGTAGGCGCCGTAGTAATAAGATTAAGATCGTATTCACGTTCCAGACGCTCCTGGACAATTTCCATGTGCAACATACCAAGAAAACCACACCGGAATCCAGAGCCCAGTGCCTGTGAATTTTCCGGCTCAAAATGCAATGCGGCATCATTCAAACGTAATTTCTGCAATGCCTCTCGAAAATTTTCATAGTCATCTGAATCTACTGGAAATAATCCAGCAAAGACTCGTGGCTGCATAGGCTCAAAGCCAGGCAGTGATTCTTCCGCTGGGTTATCCAATGTCGTGATGGTATCGCCTACAGGTGCGCCATCAATTTCCTTGATTCCGGCAATTATATATCCTACATCTCCTGCACTTAACTCACTAGTATCGGTACGCTTGGGTGTAAATATCCCTACCTTATCCACCTGCACGACCCTGCCTGTAGACATAATCTTGATTTTTTGTTTTGGCTTTAGTGTTCCGTTTACAACACGCACTAATGAGATAACACCCACAAAGTTATCAAACCAGGAGTCTATAATTAGCGCCTGTAAAGGCTCATCTACATTACCCTTTGGCGGAGGGATTTGCTTGACCAGGATTTCAAGAAGGTCTTCAATCCCCTCGCCGGTTTTAGCGCTAATCCTCACTGCATCCGTTGCCTCGATACCGATAATTTCCTCTATTTCATTTATTACCTTGTCAGGGTCGGCTGAGGGCAGATCAATCTTGTTCAGAACCGGCACCACTTCCAGACCAAGCTCTATCGCGGTATAACAATTCGCCACACTTTGCGCTTCCACACCCTGAGCCGCATCCACTACCAGCAAGGCACCTTCACAGGCTGCAAGCGAACGTGAAACTTCATAGGAAAAATCCACATGCCCTGGTGTATCAATAAAGTTGAGATTATAGGTATGACCATCTTTGGCCTGGTATTTCAGAGATACACTCTGCGCCTTGATGGTGATTCCACGTTCTCGCTCCAGATCCATGGAATCCAACACCTGCTCCTGCATTTCACGATCAGTCAGTCCTCCACAATAATGGATAAACCGATCCGCAAGCGTGGACTTGCCGTGATCAATATGTGCGATGATGGAAAAATTACGGATGTACTGCATAAAAGAATTGGGTTCGCTTACTACTATTGATATCCATATGAAATATAAATGGTTATTGTCCGTCTTCCCAGGATTTTCGGATGACCTCTACTCACTTTCCTAAAAACCCCTTTAAAGCCTTAAAATCGAGCGTATAGTGACAGATTTCCCTCTCTTCTGCCATCAATACAGGCACTTTCAGGCCATATAGGCTTTCCAGCTCCGAGTTACCATCAATATCTATATATTTGATTGAAAAACCATATTCTGAACGAATATCGTTAAGATCATCCAGCATATTCTGGCATAGATGGCATTGACTGCGCCCATATACTTTCAATACCAGTTCCATTCAACCAGGCGCTCTGATTAAATCGCTCAAATAGAGAAATTATTTAGAAGATAGCTTCAAGGCAAGAAAGAGCGGCCCACCACTACGCTGTATCAGGACTGGCACTGACTTGTTATCAGGTAATTTTTTCACGATGCCTTTTAGCCCAGCAAGAGTTTTTACCTTCTCTCCATTAAACATGATAATTATGTCACCCTTCTGGACCCCTGCTTCACGAGCAGGGCCATCCAGTACCTTGCTAACCAGCAAGCCCGGCTCATCCAGACCCAGTTCCTTTTTTTGCTGTTTACCCGGAACCATCACACTAATTCCCAGTCGCTTAACAAATGAACTGTCATGCCTTTCATCAGGATCACCGGAGGACACTCCAACCTGATCGGGTAATTCCCCAATGGTGACCGAAATCGTTACAGGCCTGCCTTCACGAATTACCTTAAGTCGGGCCCTGGTGTTCAACGGCGTCATACCAACCAGTGGCGGCAAACGACTGGAATCATAAACAGGCTTGCCATCATATTCTACAATTACATCACCCACCTGAAGCTTCGAATCTTTTGCCGGACTGTCTGGCAAGATTCTTGTTACCAATGCCCCTTCGGGTTTATCCATACCAAATGATTCGGCCAGCTCGCGGGTAACATCCTGTATATATACGCCTAGCCAGCCACGCGAAACTTTTCCCTTAGTTTTGAGTTGCTCAACTACTGACATTGCAACATCAATGGGGATTGAAAATGAAAGCCCCATGTACCCGCCTGTACGACTGAATATCTGGGAATTTACCCCCACGACCTCACCTTTCATGTTAAAAAGTGGCCCCCCTGAGTTGCCCGGATTAATCGCAACATCAGTCTGGATAAAAGGAACATAGTTTTCGCTCGGTAAACTTCTGCCTTTTGCACTTACTATTCCTGCTGTAACGGAGTGATCAAAACCAAATGGCGAACCAATGGCTACTACCCATTCACCCGCCTCAAGTTCCTCGGATTTTCCCACTTTTATCACCGGAAGATTGCTGACATCGAGTTTTAAAAGCGCTATATCACTCCTCTTGTCCATTCCCACCAACTCTGCTTCCAGCTCCCTGCGATCACTCAAGCGTACAACAATCTTGTCTGCACCTTTTACGACATGACGATTGGTGATTACATACCCATCAGAAGAAATAATAAAACCGGAACCCAGTGATTCACGCTCTGAACCAAAGTCGTCACCACCATGATTACCACCTCGATCACCAAAGAACTTTTTCAGTAGTTCATCAAAAGGCAGCTCATCAGGGTTACCTCGAAAGCCCCTGTCATAATGGCTATCAGGCAATCTCTTCTGTTTTTTTCGTGTGGTGCTGATGTTTACCACAGCACTTCTGCTTTCCTTTACCAGCACAGTGAAATCCGGCAATGACTGTGCGCTTTTAGCTGCCGTTAATCCTGAGAAAAGAAGGCTAGATGCAATACATAATGCAATAAAGAATGTCCTGTAACGCAGGCAAATACTCATAAATGCTGTCCTGAACTGTATCCGAAATGAAAATTATGAACTAGAAACACCCTATTATACATGGTACTGAGGCGCATGATATCGCAATATTTCGGGTTGATAGGAGGGGCTTGTACTCACTTTCTTTGAAAAGTAATACAACCACGCAAACCCTGCTCCCAGGCCAAAAAGACCAAACAAAATCGATAATCCTTCACCATCCGTTCCTTGTCCCAGCCAGTCGCCAAACAACCCTCCTGCCAGCAAAAGCAACAAAGGTACGGCATACACGGCTATGGAACCACGTACTAGCGCCTGCTCCCGTATACCTATCACTACCAGGTCTCCTGACTTTGCCCCTAATCGGTTAATTGTTCTAACTCTTGTCCGCTTCTGCCCCAGAACCTTGGATATTGTTGCCGTACCACACCCCTTATTCACTGCACATGCTGAACAGGCCGATTGACGCTGTGTCTCCACCCATGCATATTCGCCTTCAAGATCAACTATTTTTGCAGTTTCTTCAATCATCTCTTTTTATAAAATAATGTATCAAAATCACGCCCAGAAATAATGATCAGTACATCCGAGGTTATTGTGGGTGATACTGAACTGAATCACCGATTATCATTACCGCATCCTTGGGAACTTCACCCACAACCGTTACCTGATGACCAGACACCATGGTTCCATAGGCATGCACGGCTCCCATATGTGAGATGCCTTCGAATACATCCTTTGACTCCTGGATCGTTTCAATAAAGACAGAAATAGAGGACAGACCATCTGTAAATACCATATGCTCTACCGGCATTCTATTCGCGGGTAGCGGATGAATTTTTTGCATGCTCTTGATAAATCCTCCCGGAACATGCGTAACCTTCCATCCGCTCTTTTCTACTAAATCTTCATTAAATGAAGAGGCATCTAACTGCTGCTTATTTTCAAACCATTTAAAACCACGCCCACTAATAGCGGGCTCCAGATGCTCGGTCGGCATATGGTCCAGTATATCAAGCCGGGTAAACATTACCTGCTCCAGAGGCCTGCCTCTGGTATTTACAAGATCAGACTTCAATAACAAGCCGGTTTTTCGATCAAGCCAAAGCCGGTAACCATATCGATAAGGGTCCTTTGGTCGCACTGCAATCACTTGTGCGACTTTGTTCGCCACGCGGTCTTCCCCAAGCATCTTAAACTCATAAAAGCGCCCTAGCTTTTTGGTTATAGTCAGTAATGCGGGTGGTATATATTGCTTCGGACGGCTTTTCTCCACCAACACAGCTCGTGAATCGGGCAGTATACATTTCAGCTCATCATTGACACGCAATATTTCCCTGGCAGCCCCGTTTAAAGAAAACAAACGCTCATGCTCACCGGTCTCATCCATCCCGTGTATGATTTGCATGGACTCAATCTGGTTGTCATGCACATAAACAAAGGTACCCTCATAGTTCAACGTTTTCATGGCTACAGCCATTTTTTCAAGCCATTTGATAGCATCGGTAGAGGTATTTGAGCTGTAAACAGCTACCGGAAAAAGAAGCAGCACAAAAAGGAATTTTTTTATTCTCGACATCTGATTCACACTACACTAGTTACGGAACTTCCCGATACAATTATTTTTTAACGTCATATCCAGCTATCCTGGAATAGTTTACCAACCCCTGAAGATTAGTCGCGGAAGTGTATTCATTGTGGTTTACAAGATAGTTGTTCAAACGAGAGTTAACTTGTGGCCGTTCATGATTCCAGCGGGTACCAGCAACACGAATATACACTGGAGATACATCCTGCTTACTTACAATAGCCAGTGTCTTTTCATTAGTAATCGGGTTATTAGCAACCGGATTACTAGCGACCAGAGTTGGCGTATTAGATGCCAGACTCACAAAACTAGAATTTTCTTCAACCTGCAGCAGGTTATATTGCTGTATCCCGATAATAGAAAATACCGCTACCGAAGCGGCAATCGACAATCCGGCAACAGATTTCACCAGCTTCTTCGCTACTCCACTACTATTTGATAACAGCTTACCACCATGCCATGAATCTTCCTT
>DAOWEP010000117.1 GCA_030638455.1 Gammaproteobacteria bacterium | reverse complement strand
TGCTAAATATAATAAGCCCGGTGGAAGTGTTAGGGTTGCTTGTGTAGAAAAAGGAGGCTGGGTACGAATAGAGGTCACCGATACTGGTGTTGGTTTAACCAGAGAACAAAAGAAAAGGCTCTTCACATCTTTTGAGAGGATGGCCGATAATTCAGAAGCAATTGAAGGTATAGGTATTGGGCTTGTAATCACAAAAAAAATTATTGAGCTAATGGGGGGGTTGGTAGGAGTAAAAAGTCATCCCGGGGAAGGAAGCACCTTCTGGATCGAGCTTGATTGCGAAAAAGAAATAACCAATTAAAGGGGTTGCTTCGTTTATGGCCCTTTATGACTTCCCGAAAGCTACCTGGTAAGTCAGGATTGCCTGGCAATATCCACATAGACGGTAATACGTTGTCCAGGCTGCAGGTATTTGCTTTTCAGGTGGTTCCAATTGTGTCGCTGCCGAATTTGATATCCTGAGCTTGTTTGATTCGTACCGGACAAATTATTTGAACCATTAATATCACGACAAGTGTTTCTGAATATCATCAACACTATGTGTTACCAGATTTTTATCCAGTTCGAAACCCACTAACTTATCAGTTTGAGCGGACAAATTTTTACGCAATATTCCCAAAAAGGAAGGCGCGGCAATTATTGATAGACGATTAACCTTGTGTTTGCTAACGAGATTATCAAGATACCTGGTCAACCGTTTGGCAAAATCGATCATTTCCTGTTCTTTGGGTTCCGTTTCTTCCTGGTAGGTATGTGCGCCTGTGCCTGTAGTGCCTGCGTGCTTGCCTGGCAAATCGCTACTCATATTTTGTTCATGCAAACGTCCTTCCGGGTGTGAGAAGGTTTCAATTTCATGTAATTCTGAATTGCCCTTTTCTGTAGTAAATAAACGAGCACGGCTGCTGTCTGCGACGAGTATTAGTTGCGTTACCATGGCTTTTCTCCCTTTTGCTGTTTAATGTTGTTATATAACTATAACTGCAGAATTTTTACCCTGATCCATATCAAATAGCTAACAGACTTTTTTACCTGAAATGTCCTGTAGTACTGGTATCACGTGCAGAAAATAGGGGCGCTACCCTTTTATTCGAAATAACCCCTTAAATTCAGGTTCTTGCGATCTTCGGCCTTGCGCATTCGCATTCATACTTTTGCGTATACCTATAAGCTAGGATTGCCTGGTAATATCCACGTAAACAGTAATACGTTGTCCGGGTTGCAGGTATTTGCTTTTCAGTCGATTCCATTTGCGCAGTTGTCGAATGGTGACCCTGAACTTGTTCGAAATCCGCGACAGGGAATCTCCTCGACGCACCACATAGTTAACCTTTGTAGTGCGGTCAGGGCCGGTAAGGTTGAGCCCTCGTATAGCCGATGCAGTAGCGGAAGCTGCACTCTTTACCCATACGACCAGTTTCTGGCCCAGTTGTAGCATATCTCTGGGCGCAATCCCGTTCCATTTGGCAAGTCGTCTTACCGATACCTTGTATTGTCGGGAAATATCCCAGAGGTTGTCGCCCTTTCTTACTGTATGGACGATTTTCTTACCAGAGCCGCTGGTTTTACGTTGAATCGATTTTTGTCTTTGTTCAGAAGTCAGTGTATAGCTTGCCAGTGAACGTGTAGAGACCGGGATAATCAGGTGACGACCGGCGCGAATGCGTGTGCCACGAATTCGGTTTGTTTTCCTGAGCAATGAAACCGTTGTGCCATAGCGTTTGGCAATCAGCCCAAGGGATTCTCCATTACGAATCTTGTGACGTTTCCACTGGATACGTTTGTCTTCCGGTAGTTCGGCCAGTTTTTCCTGAAAGCCCTGGACCTTGTCTATGGGTAACAATAGTTGGTGCGGGCCATTCGGGTCTGTTGCCCAGCGATTAAACGCAGGATTCAGGTGGTACATTTCTTCCAGGCTGATGCCGGCAATCTTTGCTGCCATGGCAAGATCAATCTGGGATCCGATTTCTACTGATGTAACTTTTGCTGTATCCGAGATAGTTTTTAGCTGAACACCATATTTTTCCGGGGTGGCTATCAGTGAGCTAATCGCGAGTAGTTTTGGTACGTAGCCTCGGGTTTCTCTTGGTAGTTTGAGGTTCCAGAAATCAATGGGCTTCCCTTTACGCCGATTTTTCCTGATCGCTGAATTCACCCTGCCTTCGCCAGAGTTATACGCGGCCAGCGCATGGAGCCAATCTCCGTTGAAGTGTTTATGCAGGTATTGCAGGTAGTCCAGTGCAGCAGTTGTAGCGGCCGGTATATCCCTTCTGCCGTCATACCACCAGTTTTGTTTCAGGCCAAATTTTCTGCCAGTTCCCGGAATAAATTGCCATATCCCTGCGGCACGACCATGTGAATAGGCAAATGGCTGGTAGGCGCTCTCTACAACCGGTAACAGTGCTATTTCCAACGGCATACCGCGACGTTCAATTTCTTCTACGATCAAATGTAGAAATGGGTCGGCCCGATCCGCTACACGATCCAGGTATTCCTGATGACTGGCAAACCACTTTAGTTCTACGGCAACCCTTTTATGGTCGTAGTCGGGCAAACGGAAACCCTGACGAATACGGACCCAGATATCAGCGTTACTATTTCCTTCTTCTGCATTCTGTGTTTCTTCTGAGTCAGCAGTGATCGTAGTGCTAGTGGCATTAGTCGTATTAGAAAATTCAGTTGCCGCCGTCGTGAATGCGGTAGCCGCATCAGCAGGCTGACCCGCTACCGCTTGTAGTTCACCCGTATGCACCGTGCCTTTCTGTAGTGCATTGCAGGCAGTAAGCATGGTCAGAGCAAGCACAAAAATTGTTGGAATACGTATTATCATCATTACCTTGTTTGTATTTTTATAGGCCATAAAAAACCCCGGAATCCTGGTATAAATTCCTGGTCATTTGTTAAGTACTTGTTATTTAATGATATTATTTAGAGGTAAGCTCAATCGAGGGTATCTTTCCAATATCGTATTGCTGCAAAGCGCTCACTATTTGAGTTTAGCTGTTTTCCAGCAAATTGCTCTATTGCAGAGGTCACATTTGGCAGATGGTAGCGTAAAAAAGGATTGGTTTTTTTCTCTAATAACAAGGTAGAAGGTACGGTTGGAGTGTCCTGGTTACGCAGCCGATGGCTTTCTTCGATTCTCATATCCAGATCATGGTTATTGGGCTCTGCGGTTTTGGCAAAAACAAGATTATCCAGGGTGTATTCATGGGCGCAGTAGACAAGGGTTTCATCCGGTAATGCTGCGATTTTCTCCAATGAGTTTGTCATTTGTTCCGCAGTCCCTTCAAATAACCGCCCACAACCTGCCGTAAACAAGGTGTCACCACAAAAAAGCAATCCATGGCCATAATAGGCAAGGTGACCTGCCGTGTGGCCGGGTACATCCAGAACCGTAAACTTTGCATCAAGCTTGTCCAGGGCAATCTGTTCACCTCCTGTAAGCGGATGAGTAATGTTTGGGATAGATTCTTTTAAGGGGCCATATACTGGCAGGTTATCATGTTCGGATAACAGCCTACGAACTCCGCCGATGTGATCACTATGGTGATGTGTGATTAAAATGGCTACAGGTATCAAAGATTCTTTTTGTAGCACACGCAAAACCGGCTCGGCATCACCAGGATCGACAATGGCGACATAGGGTTGATCTGGTTTACGTATCAACCAGATATAATTATCTGAAAAAGCCGGTACTGTAATGACTTCGAGCATGGTTATATCGTCGCAGGTAAAGTCAACTTGGTCAAACGGCTAACCATGCTATTCTTACGCAGATGAGAGAGAAAACATGAATGCAACTTCCGTCCAATTTAGTAAACAGTTGAAAAAATGGTATCAGCGTCCATTTGGTCAACTGTTGGCATCGGCGGAACAAAAAGAGCTGGACCAGATCTTACCAAATCTGTTTGGGTATCATTTGTTACAAATTGGTATAGGTGGTCATGGCCTGATGTCTGCTAGTCGGATATTGCACAGGGTTGTGATGACGATAGAGACTGAAGAATCTGGCGAGCATGATTCTGTTGCAAAGGATTCAGAGATAAAAGGGTATCCAGAGTCCATGCCCATTGCTCCGGATAGTGTAGATGCCCTGTTGCTGAATCATGCACTGGAATGTGCAGATGACCCCCATCAGGTATTGCGGGAATCAGAACGCATACTGGTGCCGGAAGGGAATATTGTGATCATGGGTTTTAATCCAATCAGTTTGTGGGGTCTGTTACGATTGTTAAAGTTCAGGAGCAAGAGGGTGCCCTGGTGTTGCAGAGTCCTGACCATCAGGCGTATTCGTGACTGGCTTGCATTACTTGGGTTTGAGGTTACGCTTTCACGACAGTTTTTCTTTCGTCCACCGGTGCAGCATCAGGGGATCATGTCGCGGCTGCAATGCCTGGAAAGCTGGGGAGCGCGCTGGTGGCCATTTTTTGGCAGCGTGTATGTACTGACTGCGCGTAAAAAAGTTTCAACGATGACGCCCCTCAAACCGCGCTGGCGTCCACGGCGCAGTCTGGTATCAGGGCTGGCCGACACGGCATCCAGAAATGGAGTTACAGGTTCAACTATGAGCAAAAAACAAGAGCAACAAGTATGAGTAATAAGAACAAGGTTGAGATTTACACTGATGGCGCATGCAGGGGAAACCCCGGCCCCGGCGGTTGGGGTGCATTGCTGAGATACAATGGCAATGAAAAGACCCTGTATGGGGCAGAAAACGGAACCACCAATAACAGGATGGAGCTAATGGGCGCCATCGCTGCGCTGGAGTCGCTTACTCGTACATGTGAGGTCGAGTTAACGACAGACTCACAGTATGTTCGCAAAGGAATTACCGAATGGATAGATAACTGGAAAAAACGTGGATGGAAAACCTCCGCTAAAAAGCCCGTCAAGAATGTTGATTTGTGGAAGCGCCTGGATGAAATCGCTCAGAAGCATACAGTAAGCTGGCACTGGGTTCGCGGTCATACTGGCCACCCAGAAAATGAACGTGCAGATGAGCTTGCAAACCTTGCGATAGATGAAATGTTGGCGGGCTAAACCGATAGCCCTGTATTGATTAAGTCTCCGATTAAAAGGTTATTCTATTTATTTCTCTTTCTAAATCAGCTAGTTGTAGTAGACGTGCAATAGGCGATTATAAAAGAAAACAATTGTGTCTTAACTCTTCTTTTCTGCGTTAACTGCTATATTAGCAGCAAGTTTCAAGAATAGTCACTGGTGCTTAAGGGGGCGTTATGCGGGGGAAACAGTCCGATTTATAAGATCAATATTTTTTGAATCACCTGCGGCCCTCTACTAACAAAAAAACCAGATGCTGCCTATATGTCTACGCCGCATTATCTCCGTTACTTATCCACAATAAAATTACTGTAATGAAGTTGATACGAAGTATTTTTTTAGCACTGTTGAGTTTGTTGTTTTGTTTTGAGCTGGTCGCTGCAGAGTATAAAGTTGCTGTGCGTGCACATCACGGATTAGATGTTGCTATCAAACAATGGCAGCCTACCATGGTTGCTTTGGGTGAGCAGTTTCCTGAATTCACATTTACGTTGTTGCCTATCCTCAGTCTTAATGAAATCACCCAAAGGGCTGGCCTTGGTGATTTCGATTTTGTGCTTACCAATCCCTCTTCCTTTGTTGAAATTGAGGAACTGTATGGTGCGAAAGTACTGGTGACCCTGAATAATAAACGTGCTAATACAGCGCAGGATCGTTTTGGTTCGGTGATTTTCACCCATGTTCGCAACGAAGATATTCTGACGATAAAGGACCTGAAGGGCAAAACACTGATGGCCGTTTCTGCACCCGCTTTTGGTGGCTGGCGAGTGGCCTGGATGGAAATGCTTGAACAGGGCTTTAACCCCTTAAGTGAGTTAAAAAGTCTGATGTTTACCGAGAGGGGAACCCAGCCTGAGGTGGTATGGGCGGTACGTGATGGCAAGGCGGATGCCGGTGTAGTACGCACCGATCTGCTGGAGCGCATGGAAGCCGAGGGCAAGATTGATATGCGTTATTTTCGAGTGATCAACAACAAGGATATTAAAGATTTCCCTTTCTTTCAGAGTACAGGACTTTATCCGGAATGGGCATTTGCAGCCATGAAAACCGTGCCACCGGCACTGGCAAAACAAGTGCAGCAGACATTGCTGGCCATACAGCCTGACAGTCAAGCAGCTCAGGCAGGAAAATATGTAGGTTGGGTTCCAGCACGGGATTACCGTTCAGTTCGGGAGTTGATGCAGCGATTGAAAGTTGGGCCTTATGCGCAGTAATAGTCAGCAGTTGCATTGTTCTGATATTAAGAGAGAGATCTCTTTATGAGATTCTCTATCGTTTACAAACTTAGCCTGAGTAC
Organism: Gammaproteobacteria bacterium; assembly: GCA_030638455.1. Classification (GTDB taxonomy): domain Bacteria; phylum Pseudomonadota; class Gammaproteobacteria; order DAOWEP01; family DAOWEP01; genus DAOWEP01. Next base: position 2,990 of record DAOWEP010000117.1, on the reverse strand, counting down.
TGTGCTATTGGTGCTGGTGAGTGTCGGCGTGGTAGGGGGTGTATTTTATACTAAAACGATGGAATTGCTGGTAGAGATTGCGCTGGAGGATATTGCAGTAGAAATCAACAATGCAGGCCGTCGTTTGCAGGAACATATTAAGGGTCAGGGTGAAGACATCTTGTTTTTGTACAATGCGCCTCCTGTTCAGGGTCTGTTGCGCGCCCAGAATACAGGTAATTATGACAAACAGGGAAAATCTACTCATAAGCAATGGGCGCAGCGACTGGAATTGATTTTTACAGCCTTTCTGGAAAGTAAACCATCTTATCTGAAGCTTCGATTTATCGATAAACAGGGGCAGGAGATAGTTGTTGTTGGCCGCGAGGGGGATAAGATTGTTGCGCTCAGTAATGAACGACTTCAGAACAAGGCGCATCGTACCTATATGCGCGATACACTGATGCTCCCCGCTGGAGAGATTTATTTGTCAAGCATTAATCTTAATCGTGAGCATGGTAAAGTGAGTGAGCCACATCAGGAAGTCCTGCGCAGTGCCACGCCGGTTTATGACGATAGAAATGGTGAAGTGGCTGGTATAGTGTTAATCACTGCCGAGATTGGCCATACGTTGTTCGATATACAGAATGATATTCAGGATGTGGGCAGCACAATTTATATTACCAATGATCATGGCGGCTACCTGTTGCATCCGGATGCCAGTAAAACGTATGGTTTTGATCTGGGTAAGCGTTACCGCATTCAGGAGGATATTCCGCAGTTGGCGAGAATGTTTTTGCCAGACAATCAGCAGTTGAACTTTATCTTGAGGCCAGAAGATACCGATGGCCAGAATGTCATGAACTTTACCTTGATTGCACTTGATCCTGACCGCCCGGAACGCTTTATTGCGGTAGGTATTACTCAGCTATATAGCAACATTGAGGAAAAACAGATAGGTGTGCTTGGCAATGTGTTGCGTCTATCGTTGGTGTTGGCGGTAGCGGTAATGTTGCTGGCAATAGTGTTTGCGTATCGTGTGTCGAGGCCGATTAAGCAAATCACACAAGTTATAGAGGACTATGCTAATCAGCGTGAAACCACGGCAGTCATGCCAGTAAATCATAGCGACGAAATCGGTGTGCTGGCACGAAGTTATGAGGCCTTGATCAGGCAAGTTGAATTAGGGCGGAAGGATCTCGAAGAGGTGAACAGCGGTCTCGAGGTTATTGTGGCTGAGCGTACTCGGGAGCTGGAGTCGAGTGAGTTATACCAGCGCAGTATTGTCGAAAACATCGTGGACGGGTTGGTTACCATTGATGACAAGGGCATTGTCACATCATTCAATCCGGCAGCTGTAAAAATATTTGGATATCAACCGGATGAAGTCATCGGCAATAACATCAAGATGTTGATGCCGGATCCCTATCAGTCGGAACATGATGGTTATCTGGATGATTACCATAAAACCAATGAGAAGAAGATTATAGGTATTGGCCGCGAGGTTGAGGGCCAGTGCAAAGATGGCAGTACCTTTCCGATGGATCTGGCAGTTAATGAGGTGGATATTGACGATACGCATTTTTTTATCGGTATCGTTCGTAATATTACTGAACGCAAGCAATCGGAACGTGCAATGGTCGAGGCAAAAGAACTGGCCGAGAAAAATAACCAGATGAAGTCTGAATTTCTCAATATGATGAGTCATGAGCTGCGTACACCGCTGACAGTAATTATTGGATATCTTCCTCTGTTGAAAAATGAAGCAACCATGCCGGAGCCCGCAATGGTTGCTGATATTGCACAGGATATGGATAGTGCAGGTAAACACTTGCTGGCGCTCATCAATGACGTGCTTGATCTATCGAAAATCGAGGCGGGCAAGATGAGTCTCAGGTGTGAAGAGATACCTCTAAGACCTTTTACTGAGGATTTTCTCAATAACTTACGAGTGAGTACTAATGCAAAGGGGGTCAGTCTAATTTGTGAGGCTGATGAGGGTGTTCTGTATGCCGATCCGGTACGCTTGAAACAGATATTGATCAACCTGGTTGGGAATGCTATTAAGTTTACCCATCACGGTTCAGTCACTGTTAGCGTACGCAAGGTGGATGGTGGTGCTGAATTTAAAGTAATAGATACTGGGTCTGGAATGCCAGAGGAGGATTTGCCCTTCATCTTCGATAAATTCCATCAGATAGATAGTTCTAGCACCCGTAACATAGGTGGAACCGGGCTTGGTCTTTCTATCACTAAACAGCTTATTGAGCTACATGGTGGTGAGGTGACTGTTATGAGTAAACCTGGTGAGGGTGCAGTGTTTACCTTTACTATTCTAAACCAGGAGATGGACCAGAATGGCTAAATTATTATTGGTTGAAGATGATTCAATGATACGGAAAATGTTGGCGCTGCGACTGCGTATAAAAGGACACGATGTTGATGAAGCGGAAAATGGTAAGCTGGGTATGGAAGCGGCGCTTAAAGGTGGATATGATCTAGTGTTGATGGATATGCATATGCCTGTGATGGATGGTCATGAGGCTACCCGTGAATTGAGGAAAATGGGTTATACAGGGGTTATTACAGCAGTTACTGCTTCGGCGATGAGCGAAGATGCCCATACTGCTATCGAGGCGGGCTGTAATTATTTTATACCAAAGCCTATTGGAGAAGATTTTGAGGATCAGATCCAGTCTATAATCGATGCAAGTGAGAAAGAATAATTTCCAGAGTGATGTCTGGATATTTTATGAATTTCCCACATGTCAGATAAGAAATTAATAAGAGATTTCTTGTGTGAATGGTGCCGAGAAGAGGACTTGAACCTCCACTGAGTTACCCCAACTAGCACCTGAAGCTAGCGCGTCTACCAATTCCGCCACCTCGGCATGAGGACAGCAGCCTGTTATTATCTGGTTGAAGTAAACAGGTAGCCTGGGAGGAGCGCAATTTACCGGTTGTACCTTTCATTGTCAATGTATACTATCCCCATTATCTTATGTATAAAT
>DAOWEP010000012.1 GCA_030638455.1 Gammaproteobacteria bacterium | reverse complement strand
GAGCATAGCGGAGATCCGGAATCCACGTGTTAAACTACAGCGTATTCTGGATTCCGGCATACGCCGGAATGACGTCAAATATATTAATTAGCGGCCTTTGGAAATCCAGGAAAAACTAATGAAGATAGATAAAAACTGGTTTACTGAAACCAATGACGAGCTGGGAATTGCATTTTCCCTGAAGATTAAACAGAAGCTGTTTGATGAACAAAGCCCGTACCAACGGATTGAGGTGTATGAAACCGAGACCTTTGGCAATCTGATGGTAATCGACGGTTATGTAATGCTTACTGACCGCGATAATTTTATTTACCATGAGATGATGTCGCACCCGGTGTTATTCACGCATGACCAACCGGAAAGAGTGGCCATTATCGGCGGCGGTGACTGCGGCACGCTGCGTGAGGTACTTAAACACAAAGAGGTAAAACAGGTCTGGCAGATTGATATTGATGAGTTGGTCACCCGCGCCTCGGAAAAATATTTCCCCAAACTTTGTGGCTCTAATAATGACCCACGTGCCGCCATTTTATTCGGTGACGGTATTGAGTGGATAAAAAATGCTGAACCCGACAGCCTCGATATTATTATCGTCGATAGCACGGATCCGATCGGCCCGGCGGCGGGCCTGTTTACCGAAGCTTTTTTCCGCGACTGCTACAAAGCCCTGCGCACAGGTGGTATTTTGATCCAGCAAAGTGAATCACCTCTCTTGCATATGGAATCCATTATCAAGCCCATGCATGATGCTATGCGCGCAGCCGGTTATAGCGATACCGCCAGCCTGCATTTTTTTCAGTGCAGTTATCCTTCAGGCTGGTGGACGGCTACTATGGCCTGTAAGAAGGTGGCTTGTAAGGAAGTAACCAATAAAGAGGTAGCACACAAAGACTCAAAAATATGGGGTTTTCGTGAAAGCGATGCAGATAATAGATGTTTTCAAACTCTGTATTATAATACTGCTACACATAAGGCTGCTTTCGCTAAGCCGGAATTTTTTCGAAAACAACTAGCACACTTTCATAGTGATGGTTGATTTGAACCCTACAGGAGAAATGCTAATGAACATTTTGCATAAAGTAGTTCTGACTCTGGTATTGGCTTCCCTCTCATTCAACCTATTCGCAGACGAAGAAGCCCCGCTGGCAAACTATCAAATGCTAACGCCGGCAACCGCAATAAAACTTGCCCAGGCTACACTAAAAGCCTGTCAGGATTCCGGTTATCAGGTTGCAGTAGCCGTTGTAGACCGCATGGGTGTTCCTCAGGTAATGTTACGTGATCGTTTTGCAGGCGCACATACCCCAGAGACTGCAACCCGCAAAGCCTGGACCGCTGCCAGCTTTAGAACAAGCACCCAGACCATGGCAGAAGAAACCAGCGCAGGCAAAGAACAATCCGGTGTCCGATTTGTAAATAATGCCCTTATGGTTGGCGGAGGTTTGCCAATCAATGCAGCAGGGACATTAGTGGGGGGCATCGGTGTTTCTGGGGCACCAGGTGGCAAGATTGATGAAAAATGCGCTCAAAGTGGTCTGGATACAATTGATGATGAACTGAATTTTTAGGTGTTTTATCGGAAAAATATTTCTCCAAACCCTGTGGCTCTAATGATGACCCGTATACCACCATTAGAATCCTAACTATTTGATATTGAAATTATTTATTGGACAAACCGTCAAAGGGGCAACAGAATACCCATCCGGCTGGTTAGCCATGCTTACAGTAAAACAAGGCTAAAAAGGCAACTAACTTGACCGGGCAGGTATCCGGCATTAGGATACAAACCTCAATTTTAGACTGATTCTAAATACTCAAGATAATTATTTTTAAGGAGAAAGAAAATGGGAGTACTTGTAGGCCGCCAGGCACCTGATTTCACAGCACCCGCCGTACTCGGTGACGGCACAATAACCGACGAATTCCACTTTTCCAAAAGCACAGCAGGAAAATATACCGTTGTTTTCTTTTATCCTCTGGACTTTACCTTCGTCTGTCCATCTGAACTGATTGCCTTTGATCATCGCCTGGAAGAATTCAAAAAGCGTAACGTAGAAGTAATCGGCGTTTCGATTGACTCGCATTTCACCCATAACGCATGGCGCAACACGCCTATTAATGAAGGCGGTATTGGCCAGGTTGGTTACACACTGGTAGCTGACATGACGCACGGTATTTGCAAGGCGTATGATGTTGAAACCCCGGATGGTGCGGTTGCTTTTCGTGGCTCATTCCTGATTGACACTGCAGGCATGGTACGCCATCAGGTTGTTAACGACCTGCCTCTTGGCCGTAATGTTGATGAAATGTTGCGTATGGTAGATACCCTGCAGTTTACAGAAGAGCATGGCGAAGTTTGCCCTGCTGGCTGGAATAAGGGTGACAAGGGCATGAAGGCAGACCCGAATGGTGTTGCTGAGTATCTTGCTGAAAATGCTGATAGCCTGTAGTTCTTAACTCTATTCGCTAAAACTCTTTTGCTAAGAGCAGAAAGGCCGGTCAAATGACCGGCCTTTCTATTTATTAACCTGTTCTGCGCCTATTTCTTACACCAATATTCAATTGCCGCCCTGGCTTTCTTTATCTCCTCTTCGCGTATCTGATCAGGTAAATATAACTTGTTTCCTGATTTATCAACATCAAAAAGAACACTGCTCCTTAAATAATCATCCAGTGCTTTCTGTGCACGTTTACAGTTAGCGATAACCACCTGCTTGTCTTTCTTTTCCTTTGCCTGTTTTTGTTTGTTGATCTTTCGTTCTTCATCCATAACCGATAACAAATGCTGTTGCTTTCTTAGTCGATTACCCTGACCCTGGTTATTTGTTATCGTATCGGTCTTGATCTCGATTTTTTCTGCTGATTGTTTGTTTGCTGGCCTGTCACCAAAATGCACGGCCCCGTCTTCATCTACCCAGCGATATACATCTGCCTGAACAGGTATCAAAGCAAGCCATATTACTGCCAATAATAATAACCGCATATTTTTGTTACTCATTTTTCATTTTGTTCGATTTTGAAAAATAAACTATTCCGCAACAGGCTGCAGGGTAGAACATCAAGAGACTTATAAGGAGTATCGGTTTGCATTTTGAACAATAGGAGTAAAGATAAAATGCTAGAACTATTAGATTGCAATATAAAAGTGTGTCCTATTCTATGCGGTCTACTCTAATAGCGGGTATTGCCATCAATGGCTATTTTTTTAATTTTCCAACAACAAACAAAGCAAGCAAACCAATGCCCAGGAGTGCGGTAGTTCCCGGCTCAGGAACAGATACAGCATCCTCCATCATGCCCCCTATGCCATGGTCTGTCATCGCACCATATACCGTAGAAATAGACGAGTAATATAATGCCAGTAGCCCTGATATCAGAAATATAAAATTTTTCATTTCCACAAATCTATACGTTTCGTCCCATGCTTAAAAAATGAGCATAGAACAGGTTTACTTCTATAGATTTACAAGCAATTATGATGCCAGTTATCTAAAATAACTTTCTATTCATATAGTTATTATGGACAAGGGTTACGTATAGTTTGCAAAGATGAAAAAAATGTAAAATTTATTGGTTATTTTATGGCTGTTTATAGAAACACGACCATGGAATGGATAAGAAATAAATATTAATCTATATTATTCACATAGTTACATTGACTGTTATATTGTAAGAATGTAAGATTTTTTGACAAATAGTAAATGATCTCTACCCAGGCCCCTTTACCCTGAGCTCAACCGATCTATCCGCAAGCGCTGTCGCTCATCAAACAACCTGTAGGAACCAAACCCCAAGGCTGCAATAGTGCCCAGGCCTGTGCCGGCCGAAATCAAAAACATAATCAGAATTTGATACTTTACTGCCTCCAGCGGTGGTGCGCCTGCAAGAATCTGGCCCGTCATCATCCCCGGCAAACTCACCACACCTGCCGCCGCCATTGCATTTATCATGGGAATCATTCCGCTGCGGATGCTATCACGACGAATAGATCCTATTGCATGGCTCCAGCTTTGACCGAGCATCAAACGTGCTTCAATAATGGTACGTTGTTGCCATGCACTTTGTGTTAACCGGTCAAGCCCCACTGCTATTCCTGTCATGGTATTGCCTAGCATCATACCCAGTAGCGGAATGGCATATTGGGGTGTATACCATGGGTCAACCTCTACGATAACGGTCAATGCCAGCAGGGTAACGGTAAAAGAAGAAATAAACATGGCAGTGCTTCCCAGCCCAAAGCCCCACCACCCTGTAAATCGGTGCTTCTGTCTGGCTCTTACTTCGTACCCTGCTATCAGCAACATGACCATAGCCATTAATGACATCCAGCCCAGATGCACATGTTCAAACAATGCCTTAAGCACAAAGCCGATCAGCATTAGCTGTACAGTAGTCCTAAGGGCGGCAATGATAATCTGCCGCGATAAGCCAAGCTGCATACGCAATGAAAGAACTGACAACAACAATACCAAACAGGCAGCCAATGACAAATCAAACGCTGACAAGGTCACAAGGTTCATTGCTTAACTTCCTTAAGTTCTACTTCCTTAAGTTGCCCATCTTTCATACTGAAATGTCTGTCTGCTATTCGTTCTATCTGATCATGATGATGCGTCACCCAGATAATGGCCGCACCCGTTTCTGATTGATACTGCTTGATCAGCATCTCAGCATTTTTCATGGATTCAGGGTCAAGATTTGCGGTTGGCTCATCCAGCAACAATACCTTTGGCTGGTTATTCAACAGGCGCACCAACCCCAGCCGCTGGCGTTCCCCGCTGGATAAACGCGCAATGCTCCAGGACATTATCTCCGGGTCCAGCCCCAATGCCCCCAGATATTTTGTTGGCTCGCCATTAAAGTGATCCCCCACCACGTTTTCCCACCACTGGCTTTCTGCAACCAGCAACCCCACTTGCTGGCGCCATGTCGTTGGTGCCATCGCCTTGCAGGAAAGGTCATCCAGATAAATTTCCCCTTCATGCAGATCCAGGTCTGCTATTGCTCTCAGCAACATGGTCTTGCCACTACCAGAAGTACCGGAAAGTATTACGCACTGACCACCCGTGATGTCCAGATCAATCGGGCCAATGTGCCTGGTAGACAGCCCCTTTATTTGCAAGCGATTCAAATAGACCTACCCTTTATACATATATTAATTACTTACACCATACATGAGATTACTATAAAAAATTCATCCCCTTGAAAGAGTGCTAGTGTTTAAGCTAAGTTACGCGCATTATGCCTGAATCCAGACCACCTAACTATAAACAGCATCTAACTAATTAAAGAGGTAGGCTATGTCCGAAAAACCAGAACCCGTTATTGCTGACACCAAACCTTGCTCATTGGAACTGGATCCAGGAACCTACTGGTGGTGTAGCTGTGGACGATCTAAGGGCCAGCCATTTTGCGATGGCTCCCATAAGGGCACAGACTTCGAACCCGTGGAACTTACCCTTGATGAAAAAAAGAAGTATGGCTATGCACATGTAAACACTCAGCAACCCCACCATATTGTGATGGTAGCCATAAAAAACTGTAAGCAAATTATGAAGCCCATTTTAACATCTATTTTGGTCGTTTTGTTGGCTGCTATGTCAACAACAACCTACGCTGATGCTGATACTAAAGCAGAATATGTTGATACGCCTTATACAGAACAGAAGGTTGTCTTTGATTTTTATATGGATGACCCCAAAAAGATTGGCTCTGCTTTGTACTGGATTAGATCATTAATCAATCCGCTTATGGATGCGCCTTACAATTATGCACCTGAATTTATGGATATCGTTGTCGTTATACATGGAACTGAAATTGTAACGATAGCAAAAAAGAATTATAAGAAGTACCAGCAAGTAGTAGACAGAATGAGGTACTACAGTGATCTGGGTGTAAAATTCAAGGTTTGTGGATTGGCGGCAAAAGATTATCAGTATAGTGAGGCGGACTTTCAGGACTTTATAGAAATAGTGCCATCAGCCATAACCGAACTAGCTCACTGGCAACTAAAGGGTTACGCGTTGATTACACCAAAAATTATGTTCAAAAAATATTCTATAGAAGAGATAAGATAGCCTGCTTTATCCAAGCATGGCAGATGACGTACCCTCATCACTTTCTTCGAGTATCTTTAATGTAAACCAGAAGGTGGATCCCTCTCCCGCAACACTATCAACACCCACCTCACCACCCATCAACTCAACAAGCCGCTTGATTATGGTAAGACCTATACCAGTGCCTTCTACTGTATTCACATCTTTACCAACGCGGTTAAATGGAATAAATAACTGCTTCTGCTCTTCCTGTGTCAGGCCGGATCCGGTATCAATAATAGAAAATTTATACATATGATTGCTTGCGGGTGTTATATCAATCGTAATCTCGCCATTGGGCCTGTTAAATTTAACGGCATTTGACATCAGGTTGATCAATACTTGTTTTAACCGCGCAGGATCTGCATTGACAATTAATGATTCCTGTCCTTCCTGTTTAAATGTCAGCTTGATATTTTGTGCTGAGGCGGCCGGCTTAATCAGCGGAAGAACTGCTTCTATTATACTATTAACCTCTACAGCTTCTGAAGAGACATACAACTTTCCAGATTCTATACTTTCCAGGTCCAGCAATTCATTTACAAGCGACAATAAATGTTCGCCCGCATTATAGACATAAGCCAACTGCTCTTTCTGCTCACTTTCAAGACGATTATCGGTGTCCAGCATTATTAATTCTGTAAATCCCAGTATTGCATTTAGTGGCGTTCTCAACTCATGGCTCATACGCGAAAGAAATTCAGATTTGGCTTTGTTTGAATATACTGCCTGATTTCTTTCGTTAATTTCGGATTCAAGTTGCTCGTAACTGTCAGTAAGATCCTGGTACAGATCCTTCAGCGCCGTGGTCATATTGTTAAACCCTGTTGCAAGTTCGGTAACCTCCGGCACTCCATGAATGGTCACCTGCTTGTCAAGATGCTCCTTGTTTGTTGTTATCAGGTGAATATGGGCCAGCAACTTCCTGATGGGCAATAATGTTGTCTTTCTTAGATACAGAATTACACATATACCCGCTATGAGTGTTATAAAAATCGCAATAACTATTACAAAAAAACGCGTCTGATCCAGTTCAGCATAAACCGTTTTCATATCATGATTTGTGAAAATATGGAGTCCAACATCACCATCTGATGTACGCAGACCGTACCATGCTATTATGGACGCCTCCAATGCCTCTTCAGATTTTGGCCAGTCCGAAGACTCATAGGCAACAGTCTGATCAATCTTTCGCAACTGGATGGGGGAACCCAGCTTCTCCTTAATCTTTCTCAACGAAAATGTTGGGTTTATTACAACCTGCAAGTAGGATTTTGGAATCAGTCCACCTACTGGAACAATCACAGACAGATACAATTTACCATCATAAAGACAGTATTCATGTATAGGCTTGATTCTCTCGGCCCCTTTGCGGGATACCGCTTGTTGCGCAAAGCCACCACAAATAACTGAATCCAGTTTTCCCGTATCAACTCCTTCCGAAGAACTGGTGATCAGATTGGCCTCAAGATCATAAAGATATAATTTCTCAAGCTGCAAAATATCAGCTGTAACAAAATACTGGTGGAATGTATTATCCAGTTCATCCCTTATTTTGCTCCTGTCCCCTGATGCCAGCGCTTTACGAAAATTCCTGCTTTTATTGGTGCTATACCCAAGAGTTATTGAATCATCCAACATATCAGACAATACATCTTCTGACATCAGCCTCATCAGTCTGCTAATTTCCACTCTTTGATGGTTGACCAGGTACTCTCGATAAAACTGACCAGTAATGATTGACAATGCAACCGCTATCAGCCCCATGATGACAATAACGATTATCAGGGAACTCCTCAGGGATGGCACTGAATTGTTTTTTACACTCATAAAAAGTAATCGTTGCTATTCAGCAAACAAAAGTTTTCCCGCGTCCACTTCGACACCCCGAAAATACTAAACATTCTAATTTTACTGCCATTAAAAACCGCAATAGTATTATTCTTTGAAAAAGGGATAATTTTTATCTTTCCATTCTGCAAACCCACCACGAAACCAGTAGATATTTGTGTATCCGCATGCAACTGCAATCTTCGATGCCTTTACACTTCGTCCGCATTTTGGGCCATTACAATAGAAAAGAGATGGGTTATTCTTAACTGGAATGATCAGTGATAAGGACTCACAATCGGTCTCTTCGTCGGGTAAGCTTAATGAGCCTTCAATATAGCCCTGTGTCCGATCAGTGCGTATGCGAGAATCAATAACAATAAGGTTCGGTATAGATCCTACCAGCTCAATAAGTCGCTCAGCATTCACTTTAGTGGTACCTGGAATACTATCGGGACTTTTGATCTTTTCTTTCGCTTGAGTGGTAGTTACAAGTAAAAAGCAGACAATAAACCATAAAAATTGGGGAAATATTTTCTTCATGATAAATCCTCGACCAAATCATTGGTCTTTTCTTAGCAGTCCGAAATGATTAAGGAGCCTGTAATTAACTAAATACACTGGACTTATCGACTAAAAATCACTTTACTTAAGTACATTGCGGCCTGTTTACCCTATTGAAATACTAGGGATTTATGGAATATCGTGGTTGCCTGCGGACCTTGGGGGGAGGTTATTGGTTTGATTGAAAATTTAGCCGGGGCTTACTGACTCCTGTAGATACCTCGAACCAATACAATGATAATTAAAATTTAATGGTCAAAAAAAGCGGACCATCGCTGGCCCGCCTTATCTGTCACTACCAATGCATTACCTGCAATGCATTATTTGGCTGATGCAAACTCCGGGTAGGCCTCCATACCACAATCAACCAGATCCAGACCTTCCATTTCTTCTTCCTCATTGACTCGGATACCCATCACCATCTTGATGATTGTCCAGGTTACGAGGCTGGCACCAAACACCCATCCAAAGATGGTCGCAGCACCAATCAGCTGACCTGAAAAACTCACATCACCATTCGTTAACGGTACCAGTAACAAACCCAGCAGGCCACATGTGCCATGTACCGAGATTGCACCCACAGGATCATCAATCTTGAGCTTGTCCAGGAATACGATACTGAATACTACCAGTACGCCACCCGCCGCACCGAACAATGTAGCCTGTAAAGCAGTTGGTGTTGATGGCTCGGCTGTAATCGCAACCAGACCAGCCAGGGCACCATTGAGCATCATGGTAAGGTCAGTTTTACCAAACATTACACGTGCCACAATCATGGCGGCAATCAAACCCCCCGCAGCAGCAGCATTGGTATTCAGAAACACCATGGCCACTGAGTTTGCACTGGCAATATCACCCAGCTTCAGTACAGATCCACCGTTGAAACCGAACCAGCCCATCCACAGGATAAAGGTACCTAATGTTGCTAATGGCAGGTTTGCGCCCGGAATCGGCTTTATCTCACCGTTCTTTCCGTACTTGCCCTTACGTGCACCAAGCAACAATACACCGGCCAACGCAGCAGCAGCGCCTGCCATATGAACAATGCCGGAGCCTGCAAAGTCTGAGAAACCAAGATCGCCCAGATTATACATGCCGAAAACATCTGCTCCATTCCAGGTCCATGCGCCTTCCATTGGATAGATAAGACCCGTCATTACAACGGCAAATGCAAGGAAAGCCCACAGTTTCATACGCTCGGCAACTGCACCCGAAACGATCGACATCGCAGTGGCTACAAATACGACCTGGAAGAAAAAGTCAGAGGCGCTTGAATACACTGCACCACCGGCAAATCCATCTTCACGCTCTGCTGCAGATTTTAATGCATCCGCCACCAGCGTTTCACCACCTTCGATGCCCGTCAGAAAATAACCTCCGCCGTACATGATGGCATATCCACAAACTAGGTACATCACACAGGAAATTGAAAACAAGGCTACATTCTTGGCCAGGATCTCGGTTGTGTTTTTTGACCTGACCAGACCGGCTTCCAGCATGGAGAAACCTGCGGCCATCCACATTACCAATGCACCACATACCAGAAAATAAAAGGTATCCATTGCATACTGAAGTTCTAATATCTCATTCATTTTTTAATTCCCCCAACCTTACAGTGCGTCTGAACCGGTTTCACCGGTACGGATACGTACTACCTGTTCCAGGTTATATACAAAGATCTTTCCATCACCGATCTTGCCCGTATTGGACGCCTTGCTGATGGATTCAATCACCTGATCGACCAGATCTGCCTTTACAGCTACCTCAATTTTTACCTTGGGCAGAAAATCCACTACATATTCTGCGCCTCGATATAATTCGGTATGGCCTTTCTGTCTGCCAAAGCCCTTCACCTCGGTTACTGTAATACCCTGTACACCGATTTCAGAAAGAGCTTCGCGCACATCGTCAAGCTTGAATGGCTTGATTATTGCGGTTACTAACTTCATGGTTATATTCCTCTTGAGTTAGGCCCGGCACGCTGAATAATGTAGCCTGAGGGCGTTCTCTAAAAATGTTTTTACAAACTCTTATGAGTTATGAAGATGCTTGTGCCTCTTGTATTGCATGTCCTGTGCCAACTAATTATTTCTATATTTATCATATAGATAGATATTATACTTGTACCTTTATGGTTCTCGTGCGCACCAAACGGTGCATTTGAACTTTACTTGTGCACTAAAATAGTGCGCTAACATGCTTACATGCTCAGAAGGATTTCTTTACAATCAATGCTCACTTATATGAATAGATGAACCCTATGTTTGACCCAAAAGTTCTGGACAACCTGGCTCAAAAACTTGCCGACGCACTCCCCTCCGGGTTTGTGAATGCACAGCAGGATGCCGAAAAGACGTTGCGGGCCGGCCTGGAAAGCACCCTTTCCAGACTAAACATGGTCAGTCGAGATGAATTTGAAACGCAATCGGCCGTACTTGCCCGTAGCCGTGAAAAGATTGATCAACTGGAAAAACAGGTGGCGAATTTAGAAAAAGCTTTTTCAAAATAGAGTCTCTGAAATCATTATATTTTCACATGTCTATCTTAATTACTAACCGGTAAATTTTAAACAAAGAGAATTTGAAATACCCGGAAAGGAAACCATGAGTCTTGCAGTAGTCTACAGTCGTGCTCAGGAAGGCGTTCAGGCTCCATTAGTGAGTGTTGAGGTACACCTGTCCAATGGGTTGCCCGGCCTGTCTATAGTTGGCTTGCCAGAAGCTGCTGTAAAAGAAAGCAAAGACCGCGTCCGAAGCGCCATTCTAAATAGTCAATTTGATTTCCCGTTACGTCGTATTACGATTAGTCTGGCCCCGGCCGACTTACCCAAGGAAGGTGGCAGATTCGATTTGCCGATTGCGCTAGGGATTCTGGCTGCGTCCGGACAAATTCCAAAACAGACATTAGGTAACTATGAGTTTGTAGGTGAACTGGCCCTGAATGGAGAACTTCGTTCAATAAAAGGTGCCTTACCTGTAGCTATTCAGGCACGTGATTCTGGACGCGCCTTGATTTGCCCAATTGAGAATGCGGCCGAGGCTGCGCTGGTAAAAGACACTAACGTATATGCCGCCGATCATCTATTAAGTGTGTGCGCGCATCTTAATGGCACCCAACCTCTCGAACCTCAAATCAAACCCGAATGGAGTGAACACGACCCACATACTCCGGATATGGCAGAGGTTCATGGCCAAAGCCACGCAAAGAGGGCGCTGGAAATTGCTGCTGCCGGGGGCCATAGCCTGCTAATGATAGGGCCTCCCGGTACAGGTAAAACCATGTTGGCCAGTCGATTGCCTGGTATACTGCCTTCTATGACGGAAGCCGAAGCGCTTGAATCAGCCGCCATCTCTTCCATTAGCGGTTACCTTGTAACACCAGAAAACTGGAGAAAACGTCCCTTCAGGGCACCGCATCATACGGCCTCTGGTATCGCATTAGTGGGTGGCGGCTCAAATCCCAGACCGGGCGAGATCTCTCTTGCACATAATGGGGTTATGTTTCTGGATGAGTTACCTGAATTCGACCGCAGAGTGCTGGAGGTATTACGCGAACCACTGGAATCCGGTCACATTGTTATCTCAAGAGCAGCCCGTCAGGCAGAATTTCCAGCCCGATTTCAGTTCATAGCCGCAATGAATCCATGTCCATGTGGTTATTTAGGTGATAGTAATGGCCGTTGTCATTGCACATCAGAACAAATCATACGCTATCGGAACAGGATATCAGGGCCATTACTGGATCGTATTGATATGCATATAGAGGTGCCCAGGGTTGCGCATCAAGAGCTTCGCAAGGGACGGACGGATAACAATGAGCCCAGCAAGGGGATTCAAAAACGCATTGAAACTGCACGCTCACGTCAAATTGAACGATGCACTACAAACAATGCCAGGATGAACAATACCCAGGTTGAAAAATTCTGCCTGCTAACCGATAAGGACCACTCCCTGCTGGAGCAAGCGCTGGACAAGCTTTGCTTATCTGCGCGTGCATATCATCGTATTCTTAAAGTTACTCGGACGATCGCTGATTTAGACTGTGTCGATACGATAAAAACAGAGCATTTAATGGAGGCAATATCATATCGTCGGCTGGATCGTGCAACACTACACTGATACAGGTAAGACGAGTTGGACGTATGCGTTACAAAACAATAGAATCGTCCTTTACGCCCAATGATATTATCAACCACCAGACCCTCTTCCTATACCGGTAAACCATTATAAATAATGAAAAAACTAGATGATTTCAGACTAATACTCGGCAACCGGGAGCTGGTACCCATCATTGTGGGCGGCATGGGGGTAGATATTTCTACTGTGGATATGGCTCTTGAAGCAGCAAGACTTGGTGGGATAGGCCATATTTCAGATGCCATGGCACCTACCATAACGGATCGCCGCTATAAGACCCATTTTGTCAAACAAAAGCAAAGTAAGTACAAATATAACGTCGATAACAATAATAAATCTGACGTTCAGTTTGACCTTGGCAATATCGCGGAGGCCAACAAGATTCATGTTACCAAAACCATGGAGCGCAAGCAGGGGGAAGGGCTTATATTTATTAACTGCATGGAAAAGCTGACCATGAATAACCCGAAGGAAACCCTACAGGTACGACTGAAATCTGCAATGGATGCAGGTATTGACGGAATTACGCTTAGCGCTGGACTACATCTTGGGTCTTTCGCACTGATACAGGATCATCCGCGATTTCGTGATGTGCAACTGGGTATCATCGTCTCATCTGTCCGGGCACTGCAATTGTTTTTGCGCAAGACCGCTCGTTTAAATCGTTTACCTGATTTTGTCGTTGTAGAAGGGCCTTTGGCAGGAGGACATCTGGGTTTTGGTATGGACTGGGCCGAATATGATCTGAAAACTATCGTATCAGAAGTACAGCAATTCATGGTTAAGCAGGAGCTTAATATACCGGTAGTCCCGGCTGGAGGTATTTTTACAGGTAGTGATGCCGTGGAATACATGGAGAATGGGGCCGCGGCTGTTCAGCTAGCCACCCGATTTACCGTGACCGATGAATGCGGCTTGCCGGCTCGGGTCAAACAGGAATACTTTAAAGCTAACGAAGAGGATATTGAGGTCAATCAGATCTCTCCGACTGGATATCCTATGCGGATGCTAAAAAATTGTCCGGCGATTGGGGCAGGCGTTCGACCCAATTGTGAAGCCTTTGGTTATATACTGGATAGCTCGGGTAACTGTGCATACATTAATGCATACAACGCTGAGGTTGAAAAACATCCTGACGCAAAAAAGGTCTCCGTGAAGGAAAAAACCTGCCTTTGCTACCAAATGCGCAAGTTTAATTGCTGGACCTGCGGGCATTATACCTACCGACTAAAAGATACCAGCCGACAACTTACGGATGGACAATATCAACTACTCAGTACCGAGGATGTGTTCAAAGATTATCAATTTAGCGTGGATCATAAAATCTTAATACCTGAACTCCGTTCAGAGATAATTTCATAAAATTATTGGCAATAAGTGTTTAACCTATAACTGACTCAGAAATTCATACAATTCTTACCATTTTTGTCGCTTTTCTTGACTTTTCCAATATATTTGCCAGACTATTTAGTAATTTAGCGATCTACCTTACGGGGGATCTGTGGCTAGCGCAGTTTATTCAAGCAAACAAGCAGCAAGCATATCCGGATTAAGTCTACGCCAGCTTCATTATTGGCGTAAAACAGGCCTCATTACCCCTTCTCATTTTACCCGTGGTGGACATTCTCGTTATACCTTTACTGATCTGCTGGCCTTAAAAACGTCCAAACGCCTCATTGAGGCCGGGGTTTCAGTACAGCGAATTAGAGAATGTATTCACTCACTATTGAATTTGCTACCGCAGCTACAACAACCTCTTACTGAGTGTTCACTGGTTGTCACGGGTGATGTTGTGTTGGTATTTAGTAATGGCACAGCCTTTGAGGCATTAACAGGTCAGGAATGGGTATTCCCCGTAGCGGAACTGGCACGCGATATCGAGCGTTTCAGCCCAACCACTATCCATTCACCTGTTCAGGGCGAGCTTTTTTCAGCACAGGACTCTATTCAAGAAGAAAAATCATTACATCTTGCGCATTCAGGAGGTGCGGGATTGTAAAAAATGAGCAGTAAGTAGCAAATGATAAGTGGTGACGGGTACTCCGTACTATTGCAACATAAGCATACCGTCATGTCGGAAACGAATTATTCATCGGTGGATAGAATATCAACGTAGAGGGCATGAGTATGAAAATTATTGCAATTGCAAACCAAAAAGGCGGGTGCGGGAAAACAACTACAGCTATAAATCTCTCAGCTTGCCTTGGTCGTAAAAATCAACGAGTACTACTACTGGATATGGATCCACAGGGTCATGCATCACTTGGCCTGGGCCAACAAACAAGTGAATTATCTGGCCTGTATGAAGTCATTAATAATGAGACGTGTCTTTCAGATGTTATTTTGCCGGCAACGCAACAGGGTCTTGATCTAATCCCATCCACAATCTCACTGGCAGCAGCTGAACATTTGCTATCATGCATGCCAGAACGTGACCGTTTATTAGGTATGCTGCTTGAGCAAGTCGAAAATGACTATGATTATGTAATCATAGACTGTCCTCCATCTCTGGGCTTACTGTCTATTAATGCATTACTGGCAGCCGATCAGGTCATCATGCCCGTTGAAATGAGCCTGTTTTCACTGGATGGCATTCACAGATTACGTGAAACCATTGATATGATCAGTGCACAATATGATCTGAATATTCCGTTCACACTATTACCTACCATGGTTGACTTGCGCACCCGACTTACCAGGGAATTTCTGGAGCATATTGAAAATAATTACAAACCTGAAGAAATTTCAGATATACATATACATCATACTGTACGCCTTAAAGAAGCCGTATGTAATGGTACTCCAATCATTGATTATGCGCCGAACTCTATTGCTGCAAACGACTATGATCAGCTTGCAGATGAAGTTATTGCTGGAACCGATAGGCTAGCTACAGAAGAACTAGGTATGCAAATTGAAAGAATGGAGCAGCTTAAAGAAGGAATTCCTGAAGATAACTGGGTTCAACACAACCCATTGCAACAGGTTATCCTGAACTATCAGAGAAGCTCCGGAGATATACAGATAGCCGGTGATTTCAATGGCTGGATACCAGACAAGGATGTAGAAACGCATGTTTCTAATGACCGACTGCAGAAAATCTTCAATATTGAGCCGGGTAGATATGAGTATCGAATAATTGTTGATGGCGTATGGCAACATGATCCGAATAACCCAAAACAGGTAGAGAATGAAATAGGTGGTTCAAACTCACTATTACAAATATAGTATTATTTATATACCGAGATAATGGTAATGGAAAATAACAACTCGGGATCTATCTTTGATAAAGACTGGCAACAATCCAGAGGTTCGCGTACACGACTGGAAAAAATCAGTCATCATTTTCTGAGTGAAATTCAACCTTTACCAGCCACTCCCTCTGGCTCTATGTTTTTACCTATTTATGTGGAGGACATAGAGCATGCGCAAGTAGCCAAACATATAGCAGATGCCATGACAGCACATTGTGATTGTACGCTGCTAAATGTTGACCGACGACTACAAAGACCTGGGGACAGGAATGGCGCAGAGGCCTCTAGTAAAGGTTTTAATATACCTCTTACCCGTAAAAATGATCTTGCGTCGGCAGAAGACATGCTGGGTCGATTAAAAGCAGGTATTTCTGAACAGTCTTATATTCCAGAGCTTGGTTTAGTTGCGCTTTCATCGCAACATATGGCACTAATCAAACGGTTGAAACGCGTAGTAATCCCGGCAGTTGCTACACTAGATGGAATTCGCAATGCATATCTTAATATCAAAAAACTAGGCAACAATGACGTATCTGAATTCAGTATTGTAATGCTGGATTCAGATAGCCAGGTTGATTCACAAATCTACTTTGAAAAGCTGGCGACTGGTGCATTGAGATTTTTAAACCTGCATCTTATGTATAACGGGTATATTCCTGCAGGGATTGAAAATATCTCGGGTACTGATAAGTATTCGTCAAATGATCTAATGACAGAACTGGCAGGACGAATGTGCCACAATCATCGTCTTATTAAGGATAGCTCTGGTTCTGAACATCCAAGAGGCTATGCATCCTCACCTTGTTAGAACCAGCCATTTTTAATTAATAATAGTTAATTCGCTATGCATCCAAAACTAACGAATATTTTTATTTCGGATATCGCTGAATTGCGACAATTGATTATCTCTTCCATGGAGACAATCTTCAGTTCATTTCAGATCCTTGATCTAGAGGCACCTTTGCCTGGAAAACCTATATTGCTGCTAAACCAGGATAATTGTCTGGTGATCATCAGTTTTGATTTACACGATATAGACAATGCCTTACTTAACGGGTTACGCGCTTCAGAAAAATTGCTACGTGAGGCACAAATATTCGAAAAACTCTATCCGGCCCTGCGGAAGAAGAATTTAAATTTACGCGAAAGGATAAAGCTTCTTTTGCTTACTCCTGCGGACAAAACCAATGCATTAGGTCTTGATCTTTTTAATGAAAAAATCAGCGCCTATACATTCCGTGGGATTGGTGTAAATGGTGAAACCATGTTAATGATTGAACCTGAAATACCACTATTTTCACATTCATCCAGCAATAAAAGGAAAAGCGATCCGGATACTTATCGCGAACCCAGTATAACCTCCTCTTTTGATAAAAGTTCTAAACCATCTACTGATGAATTATCTACTGATGAAGTGCTGTTTTTTCAGCGCCTCTAATGAGAGGCTAAAACGTGGACAATTACAATAAATCAAAAAGGCTTACTGAAAACTCCATGTAAGGCGTTGGACATTAAAGTCCTGAAGCTATCGCCACTGATATGTACGATGTCAGTATGACTACCCGCTTCAAAGTATATATCAGATAAAGTTGTCAATGCGCTGTCAACAATAACCTCATAGCCATATGCATCACCCAGGGGTGGAATGGCCCCCTCTACACAATCATCAAACATATAGGTAAGCTCATCTTCTGAAGCAAGGGTAAAATTTCGGTTTAATTGCTGCTTCAACCATTTAAACTCAATATGGTTCGTTGCAGGAATAACCGCCAGTAGATATCCGTTTTCATCCCCTACTACGACACTCTTGGCCAATTGCCGGCCCGATATGTGTGCCTCTTGCGCAGTATAAAGACTACTCCCGGTATAGGGATGTCTGATCAGATCATATTCAAGATCTTCCCAGTCCAGGTACTCTTGCAGTGTCATCGCGATACCCATTTTACCCTCCTGTCAGATCAGATTTCTGGTCTATGTAAGTGTTACACTATATCTCAAATTACATGGCTTTCATTGCAAATAAATATAGAAATTTCTTATTACTCATGTTGATAACCATCCTGATAGAACATATTTATTCTTATAAAAATCATTAGCAAATACGCAAGCTCAATACCATTTTATTCAAATGGTATTGAGCTTCTTGTCTCAGATAAACTAATTGAAAACCAGTGCTCGAATATGATGCAGACCAATAATGAGAACCTGTTACCTGATTAGATAACAAATTCTACTGCACGAAGTGGTTATTAAGTGCTATAAATAATCAGCAGCCCCAATGAAATATAAAGAGGAAATACTGGTGCCCAGAAAATTAAATATTATGCCCCTTGTAATCAATGGCTTTTGCTTGATGATGCTCTCTTTCCTTGCACATGCAGAAACTGTATACGTTACAGATATACTGCACCTTGGCATGCACGAACTACCGGGTAGCGGAGCAAAAGTTGAAACATTACTTAGTGGACAAAAACTCAAGGTACTTGAAGTAACAAGAACACACTCAAAAGTCCAGACTGAAACTGGATCTACAGGCTGGGCAAAATCTGCCTATCTGGTTAAGGAAAAACCTGCGAGGCTACAACTTGAAGAGTTTAAACAAAAAAATCAAAGGCTTACTAATAACCTTAAGTCCGTAAAAAATAAAATCAAGAATGAGCGAGTCAAGCTCTCCGAATTACAACAGCAGGCAAAGTTAGCCATTGATACATCGAAAGATCAGGCGGATAACCTGGAAAAGTTACAAAAAGAAAATAAACAATTCAGGGAACACATGGTGACATACAAATCATCCATACCCTTTTCTGTCTTCATGCCCGCAATTATTATCTGTCTTGTAGCTGGCTTTATTGGATGTTATTTCTGGCTGAATTATCAAAACAGGAAACGACATGGTGGATTCCTGGTTCGCTGACACCACTTATGATCTGATTTATACGGTATCTAGCTAAACCACCGCTTAAAAAGAGAAATAAATCGGGAAAATAGGCCTCTCGATTCCATAGCTCGGCTTTCTTCATCCATGCTTTGATCCGAGCTAACAGATTGATCATAAATATCAAATCTTCTATCAATACCACTACGAAGATCCAGGCCACACCGTCTATCAATACTACATCGCCGTTCTTTCCCATCTGGAGGATCCAGATTTTGGATCCGGCGCTCAATGCCGCTTCTACGCTCGAGACCAGACCTCCTGTCCATTGGGACACGCCGCTTTTGCCTCATATTCATATCGTCTGAATCTGTCACTATATTCTGGTCTACATTGAATGCGTGCTTAACGTAAAGTAACAATATAAAATTATACCCTTCAATATAGCAGTCTGATGAATAAACTGCCTACACTGGAAAAAACTTTAGAAAATCTATTCGCCTGTGTCTATAATGATCAACCCGGAATGAGAAGGATTCATCTCTGGAGTAACCGTGAATACGGGGCAGACCATACCTGCAAAACATGGAATAACAACATATGTCAAAATTGATTATCACCGATGGCAAAGAGAAAATGGAAGAGGTAACACTGACCCAAGGAACAATAAACATAGGCCGAATGCCCGACAATGACATACAAATCAAGGATGCGTCTGTCAGCGCTCATCATGCAAAAATTGTGACTTTCTTTAAGCCTACCTATATAAAAGATCTGATGAGTACAAATGGTTCGTATGTTAATGGCAAACAGATTCAGGAGCATACCCTGGAGCATGGCGACGTAATCACTATCGGGCAGCACCATATTATTTTTGATAAAGGCGATGGAAAGCCACCAGGTAAGGAGCCGGAAATGACACAATCCCTCAGTCTGGGCGACAAAGAACAAGTTCTTAAATATGCCGTCATGAAATCTGGCCTTTCTCAGAAAGACAAAAACCCATCACGATAACACTAATACCTTTCTATTATCTTAATTCCATCTAAAAATAATAACGTCTCACAATAGAAATATTCTGTATTGTCTTATCCGGCTAACCCGGATTTGCTCAACATTGCTTCAATTGCCTCCTTAAGCTGATCATTGTTAAAACCGGCCCCTTGTGGAGGCATATTACCCTTACCCCTGGAGGCACTGTTAATTAACACATCCATACCTTGTTTTGCGCGCTCCCCCCAATCAGACTTTTTACCGATTTTAGGTGCCCCCGCAACCCCAGTACCGTGACAAGCAACACAAATTCCGGGGACCTTTAGTTCAGCCTTAACATCAGATACAACTTTAGTTTCAGTAGGCTGCGGTTTCTCTGCTGCCACATTTACCGTGTCTACTTGAGGTGCAGCTCCCTGCTTAACCGACTCAACTGGCTTTATATGATTGGCAACTGTTGCTGTACCCGTGCTGATGCTATTCCCCCCAAACAAGACTGATACAGGGGTCTTTAGCAGCGCCACCGTAAAAACGCCAATAACCAAAATCACTAAAAGAATTGGCCCGGTATTTGAATCTTTCTCGCTCATAGCAATCTCCAGCAAATTGATCAAACTAACAATAATTTCATATGTCTGCGCCTACCCAGAATAATTATCAGAACAAACAAGTTTCTGATTTCCTTAATTTACAGGTGCCGAAATGTAGAATCAACATCTGAAAATAGTTTAGTATATACCCAGCACCATTATCCATAACCGTACGTAGAGCTGATTGGCTATAAATCGTGGACGTTATGGATATCCATGGGAATTCTTTGATTTTTTGCGCCCGTAGCTCAGTTGGATAGAGTGTCGGTTTCCGAAACCGAAGGTCGCGCGTTCGAATCGCGCCGGGCGCGCCATTTTTTTATGGCCTGAAAACGCAACAGCCCCCGCTTTTTAATAAAACAGGGGGCTGTTGCGTTTACAACAATTATGAACTTACATCAGATTAATAAATAATTAAAGATCAAACGATTTACCAATAGTAAAGATCAATGAGGTAGTGTCAGTCGTTAATGCGTTTGCATCATCATCACCGCTCACATAAAACGCACCGACATCAAAACCACTGAATTCAGCATTATATCCCACTTCGTAGTAATCACCATCTGCATCATCACCCCAGGCACCAAAGGTTGCATACAGCCCGTTGTACTCACCGGTAATGGCGGTGAAACTATATTCATCATTCTTCCCTGCTTTAACGGCGTCAAAATCACCATCCCATGTACCAATACTGTGCTCCAGACTGACCGGACCATAACTCAGGCCCAGATTTATTTCTTCATATTCTGTATCAAACTGCCCACTATAGTAGTAACCGGTAGCGCCAATACTATAGGAAAAACCACTAATCTCTCCGCTGTAGCTGCCATAGATATCAGTCTCAACACCATCTTCCACATCAGCACCCCAGGCACCGACACTAAATCCATTACCAATATCATAATCAATGCCTGCACTTGCAGTAGCTGTTGTTACCTGCTGTACGCCACGATAAAAATACTGGGACATGATGCCAACATTTGCACTTAAACCTGGTACCTCTGCTATCGCCATACTGCTGGCCAGAACAGATGATGCCAGAACAGAACCCAACCCTATTTTTGCTACCTTACTCATCATTAATCTCCTGCTATTTGTTGTTAACTAATAAAGTGTGTTGTATAAAATCTACATGTGGCTTTATCTTTGCACTTCTTATGCCAACTTTATTTTTGATATATTTTTCAGACAGATATCTTATATAGCAGGAATGATATAAAAAAATTTGCACCAACACGGTTACTGGGAAATTAAGAGCGCATCAAAATGGTGCGCAAGATTATTTTCTTTTAACTACAAAGCCAAAAGAAAAATATTACGTATGACGAGAAGTGAAGCTTGATTATTACAGTAAAAAGTTGCTGCTAATCCACTTGGTGAGGGGAGATGGTTAGAAAGGGGCAGCTATTAAATTAACCCGGTATACAGCGATTTCTTCCGGCATCCTTTGCCTTATAAAGTGCAACATCTGCTCGCTCAAAAACAGTTTCAGGATTGTCTTTGTTCTTGTCCTTAAACTCGGTAATTCCGCAGGAAATAGTGATATCCACCCTCGTATCGCGATAATGAAATGCACAATTCTCTGTTTCTACCCGCAATTTTTCAGCAACACCCATTGCAGCCTTTTGGTCGGTATCCGGCATGATGATGACAAATTCCTCACCACCATACCTGGTCAGTAAGTCAGTTTCACGAATATTTTTCTGCACTAGTTTAGCCAGTGTTTGCAAAACCTTGTCTCCGGCCATATGTCCATAGTTATCATTAATTTTTTTAAAGTAATCGATGTCGATAACGATCATTGATAATGGTGCCTGGTAACGTTTCCAGTGAACATATTCCTGCTCAATACGTTCATCATATGACATTCTGTTTGCAACACCCGTTAATGAATCCATCAGCGTCTGCTTTCTTTCTTCAACAACCTTCTTTTTAAGATCAATGGATTCCTTTTCCATGCTTTGAAGGCGCGAATTTAATTCCTTTATTCGATGTTCGGATATATCATTCCTTTTTTCCTCGAACTCTCTGAATTTATCCATGTGCTGCCCTATATTATCCAGGCGCTGCCGTACTAATGATTTTAGTTGATCCAGATCTACTGCGTCATGCATGCCCGTTTCTATTTTTCGTACGTGGTTTTCCACACTGATATTCAGCTCACGTCCGTTCTTATAAGAGTCAACACGATCTGACTCCATGCTTTGTATGTGATCATCCAGCTCCATCAAGCGCATAGTAAGCTGTGCAAGAAACTCTTCTATCTCCCTTTTTTCCCTGTTTGCGCGGTCTCGTAATATTGAGATCAGGCTGGCAAAACTCGAGAGTATTTGTGGCCATTCAGCCTCGGGCACATCACCTTCCAGCCGCAACTGCAGGCTCTCCATATCCTGCTGCAAATCAGCCGACAAATCCAGACGCTCCAGTAACTGTAACAATATTTCGTTAATGGTAAATTCGGGACAACTACCAGAAGTCCGTTCTTTGCTTGTTTGCTGTGGAAGTGCTTCATTAATCAATAGGGCAAGTTCCTTTGCCAAACGATTTAGCTCTTTTTCTGACGAAATGCCCTTAAGATTTTGCTGAAACTGCTTCTGTTCTTCCTTCTGGTCAGTTGGCAGTAAAAGCTTGTCCAGTAATATCGAGATAATTTCTTTGCCTGACGTTAACTGTAACGCTGCTCCATCTATCTCTGTAGCGTCCTTATATTCAGACTCACTCAGACTGGCAGGCTCATCACTGGACTTGCCAAACATACGGCCCAAGATTCCTGATGAACCACTCTCTTTATCATTGTTAGATTTTTTGTTACTCGCTATCAACACAAATGATTCTGATAGCAAGCTAGAAAAGCCGTCTAAAATCGGCTTGGGATTTGAGGTATTATCATAATTATTGATCAGCTTCTTAAGGGACCTGGTTTGTCTGGCAGCACCCTTGGGTAGATCAAGTTTATCAAGAAGGGATTCCAGAACTGACGCCGGGGTAACTCGATGTCCATCTTTACGCTGCCTTTCCAGTCGCTCTATGGTATCTGTTATAGGACGCACCAGACCGGCTATTTTGTTTCCGTCCGCCCCGTGACGAATTGCATGGCGTAGTACGTCCAGCTGTTGGTCAAGGTCTTTATCTACTCCCTCAACCGCAATACTCAGATTTGCCATTGCATGGCGTAGCGCGGTTTCCAGAGAAGACCACTGCTTTTCTTTTACTTCAAGCTGCTCAAGGCTATCGTAATATTTACGTTTCCATGTTGCATCTTTGCTGTTTTTGTCGCCGCCGAAAAGCATTGTTATTTTATCCGCACCTTTAATCGGTAGTACGCAATATCAGATCCTGGCTTCAGGATGCTGCCAAACGCACTGTATCTGGAAGAATTACATCCATCGCGATAGGCAGATGATCAGAAAAAGTATGATTCAATACGTGGATGCTTTCCACTTTCAGGGAGGGTGATACAAGAATATGGTCGATATTTCGCTCGGGCGCCCAGCTGGGGAAGGTGTGTAAATCGTGTACTGGCTCACATAAATTGGCTTTCTTCTGTAATGTCATAATCTCAGGGCTGTCTGACCGACAATTCATATCACCCATGATAATGACATGCTCATGCTCCTGTGCAAGTTCACTGATATATGACATTTGCTGCATTCGTGACCGTTTACCCAAGGCCAGATGCAATATGATGACGATTAGCGACTCTTCCTTGCCGCCAAAACGGGCACACAGAGCACCACGACCTGAAATTGTACCCGGAAGTTTATGAGTATAGATTTCAGCTGGCTTGAACTTACTCATAAAACCATTGCTGTGCTGGGCTATTCGACCAATCTTTCGGTTTGTCTGATGATGCCAGAATGGGAATCTTGCCTTGTCTGCAAGGTACTCTGTCTGATTTATAAATCCGCTACGCAAACTACCTGCATCCACTTCCTGCAATCCAACCAGGTCATAGTCGCTTACCATGCGTGCAATGTGTGACAGATTTTCCATTCGTCCCGAGCTGGGCAAAATATGCTCCCAACTCTTGGTTATATACTGACGATAGGCATTAACTGTTGAGCCAACCTGAATATTGTAACTAAGAAGGCGCAAACGCTGTCCGTCCGTAAAAGTTTCCTCTTGATTGCAACTATGTTTCAAAATATGCGTGTTCCACTAATGAACTTCCCGCTCAATCAATACAGGGTGCTCTAACAATCGTGTCGCATTCAAGAGCAGGGAAATAATTACTTCTAGATAGGGCAGACCATTTCACCCAGTTTTTCTGTCAATTTCAGATTCTCACTGTAGTCTACCGGGCAATCAATTATACATACCTGATTACTAGCGATTGCCTCATTTAGTATTGTCGGCAGGTCTTCGGTTTTCTCAACCCTATACCCTTTAGCCCCAAAGGACTCTGCATACTTCACAAAATCAGGATTCCCGAAATGGACATGTGAAGTACGATTGAACGTAGCCATTTGTTTCCACTCAATTAACCCGTAACCGCCATCATTCCAGATTAACACTACTATAGGTGTGTTAAGACGAACAGCGGTTTCCAGCTCCTGCGAGTTCATCATAAATCCAGCGTCACCGGTTACGGCGAACACTGTTAACTCGGGGTGAATCAGTTTTGCGGCAATTGCCCCTGGCACCGCAATACCCATACTGGCAAAACCGTTTGAAATGATACAGGTATTTGGATACTCGCAACGAAACATCCGAGCCATCCACATCTTATGTGCGCCAACATCACATATGGCTATATCTTCCATGTCCATTGCGGTGCGCAGATCCCAGATCAGTTTCTGCGGCTTTACGGGGAATGACATATCATCACGATGCATATTCATCTCATTTATCAATGCTTCACGTAACGGCCGCATCAAATGCCCCTGATGTGGGGTGGCCAGTTTTTCTATTCGCATCAGGCTATGTTTAATGTCCCCAACCACACCTACTTCAACGTTATACGACTCATCAACCTCCGCATGCGATCTGTCAATATGGACAATCTTGCGGTCACGTGTGGGGTGCCACAAATACGGATGAAACTCTACCAGATCATAACCAATGCAAATAATCAGGTCCGCATGCTCAAAACCACAACTGATGTAATCGTTCGACTGTAATCCCGCGCTCCCCAACGCCATAGGGTGTTTAAACGGAATAACACCCTTGGCCATAAAGGTATTAGCAACCGGGATATTCATTTTTCCTGCGAACTCTGCCAGGTGCTTCCAGGCATGTGCCCGTACAACGCCATTGCCTGCAAGAATAAGGGGGTCTCGTGCTTCAGAAATCAATTCTGCCGCGTATTCAACACGGCTAAGCGCGGGCTCCGGGGGATGAGGGTGTTTTACAGTCAAGGGTTTTGCCTGATGAGGCATTTTGGCTATATTTTCAGGGAATTCAATAAAACAGGCGCCCATCTTTTCAGACTGGGCAGTCTTGAATGCCTTGCGTATCACTTCCGGTATCGTGTCCGGAGTTAACAACTGGGATGCATACTTGGTAACTGGCTGGAAGATATTGACCAGATCCAGCACCTGGTGCGATTCCTTGTGTAATCTTTCTGTTCCTGCCTGCCCGGCTATGGCTACTACAGGTGCATGATCCATATTTGCATCTGCAACTCCGGTAAGAAGATTGGTCGCCCCTGGCCCAAGTGTAGAAAGACAAACGCCTGCTCTCCCGGTAAGACGCCCATAGACATCGGCCATAAAGGCCGCACCTTGTTCATGTCGGGTGGTAATAAAACGTATACTGGAGTCGAGCAGTGCATCCATCACATCCAGGTTTTCTTCACCTGGTATCCCGAAAATATATTCAACACCTTCTTCTTCAAGACAGGCGACAAGCAGTTCAGCGGCCTTCACATCTGGTTCCTGTGTGGCCGACAGTGATTTAACAATTTATTTGCATCATTTAGCAGCACTACTTTCCTTTTCTACAAGATAATTGATCACTTTTATCAGGTCTTCATTGCGCCCTCCAGCCAGGGTAGCATTGGTACGATATTTACCGTTAATAACAACTGCGGGCACACTACGTATACCATAACGTTTTAGCTGACTATAATCACGGTTCAAGCGAGTACGTACTGCAAACGAATCATATATTTTTAAAAACTTTTCCTCGGCAACACCATGTTTACTGAAAAACTCTGCCAATGCTTTGGGATTAGCTAATGAATTTCTATCCTTATCTAACGCATCAAATAATGGCTCATGAACTTTATCTGTAATATTCAATAATTCAGCAACATAGTATGCACCGGCATGTAGCTTCCATCTCGCATTAAATGAGGCGGGCATACGGATAAATTCAGCGTTGGCAGGCTTGTTTTCCAACCATCTTTTTACATAGGGCTCAAACTTGAAGCAATGGGGGCAGCCATACCAGAACAACTCGACTACCTCTACCTTTTCCGGGCCTACCTGTGTGGGCTGTGCCGGG
>DAOWEP010000191.1 GCA_030638455.1 Gammaproteobacteria bacterium | reverse complement strand
TAGAATTAAAACAAAAGACATTATTTTTATTGATATCTGGTCATTTTCTAGAATATTAATAAACCATACTGCTAGTTGAGAAAGAAAAAAGAGGAAGGGCGTTTATCCGGTATTCTGGAAAGTATGACAGACGAAGATAAAGAGAAGGTGATCGTTCTCTCTGATAAACTGTCAAAAAGACAGACCCAGGAAGATGATCCTGAAATTTTACCAAAAGTAGGCCTGGAAGACGTGCCACCCAAAATGGAAATCATTGAAGGGAAAAATACTATTGTCGCAGGTCTGCCACTGACCATGTTTGAACAGGGAACAAATGGTCTTGTATATCAACAGATAGTTGTAAATCTACCAGAGATTGAAAATGAGTTGCTTCAGCTAATCCCATATTTTTCATCCTGCATGACTGAGCTTGGGTGTGGTGAGCTTGATTATCTGGAAACACAAGCCTGGCAGGACCGTGTATCTGGCGGTATAAATGCGCATACAGCCATAATGAGTGAACTGGGTAATGTTCAAAATGTAGACGGCTATTTTGTATTATCAGGAAAGGCTCTCTCCAGAAATTATGAATCATTATTGCAATTAATGGAAAAGACGCTTAACTCAGTCCGCTTTGATGAATATCCCAGAATCCGTGAAATTATTGCACAGCAAAGAGCGGGCCGTGAGCAAAGCGTAACGGGTAATGGCCATATGCTGGCTATGATCGCGGCTGCAAGTGGAATAAGTCCGAAAGCGGCACTTTCTCACAAGTTGCAAGGGCTTTCTGGTATCAAGCATATAAAGAAACTAGATGATGAGTTAAAGTCAGAACAATTTATAAAAGGCTTTGCCGATAATTTAATTCAAATTCATCAGCGTTTATTGAATGCACCCAAACAACTATTGTTTGTATGTGAAAATGAATATCAGTCAGAGTTTCAAAGCAAGCTGGAAAATATTTCTGGAAACTTCAAGAGCAAGTCAGACGAATTTAGGACATTCAATCTGGAACCTGTAGATCAACTCGTAAAGCAGGCATGGATAACCAGCTCCCAGGTTAATTTTTGTGCCAAAGCATTTCCTACCGTAACAATGGATCACCCTGATGCTGCTCCATTGGCTGTTTTAGGCGGGTTTTTGAAGAATGGATATCTACACCGGGCAATACGTGAACAGGGTGGTGCCTATGGGGGCGGAGCGAGCCATGATTCGGATACCACTTCTTTTCGTTTCTACTCGTACCGAGACCCTCGATTAACGGATACCCTGGATGATTTTGATCAGTCTATTCAGTGGTTGCTTGCTGAAAAACATGAGTGGCGGCAGGTCGAGGAGGCTATTCTAGGCGTAATCGGCAAGATGGATAAACCAGGCTCTCCCGCTGGAGATGCAAAGGAATCTTTCTATAACAGGTTGTTTGGTAGAACCCCCGAAAAGAGGCAATTATTCAGGGAAAGGGTTTTGGCTGTTACGCTGGATGATTTGAAAAGTGTAGGCGAACAATACCTGGTTCCTGACAAGGCTAGTGTTGCAGTAATTTGTAGCGCCGAGAAAGAAAATGAATGTAAGGATATTGGACTGGAGATAATACCTTTGTAGTTTATTTTCCTTCCGCTAGCTTATTGGCAACATCACCGTACATCTGGCTGTATTCAGTCTGCAGCGTCTGAATGGAATCAAGCGCGGTATTCAGGTCTTTTTTGAGATTGTCTCTCTCCTGAATGGCCTGATTCTTTTCCGCTCTAAGTTTTTCCAGTTCCTCACTGCTTACATTGCTTTCAGGGTTTTCATTATCTACCGGGGTCATAACTTGATCTGAATTTTCAACGGCAAGAGATTTATATGCGGTTATCAAAGATTGAATGTCCTCATTCAGGTTCGCAATAACTGATCTGTCCTGACCTGAAAATGCTTTAAGTACATGCGAGTATAATGACTTCTCTTTAGATACCAGCTCTTTTATCTTTTTCTCAGCGTCTTCATCCTGCATGTGAAATGAAGCCTTGAGAATTTTCAGCAAATTATCACGTCTGGCAGGTGCTTCTTCCTTGAATTGTTGTACAAGATTGTGTGTTATCGCCTCATCTTTCTGCTGCTTCTTCAGCATAAAGACAAACCAAATTATAAATATAACCGTTAATACAAGGCCTATTTCAGATGTAAGTACAAGCATGGCTGTCTCCAGATTTTTCACTTTTTTGCATCCTTGGCAGGTTCAATTTTCTGTGAGTCGTCTAATTCACTTTCATCCGACTCATTCATGTTATCAATTTCAAAATCGAGGTCAGAGAGGATGGCTTCTTCCTCAAGACCTTCCTGTGAGTTATCAGGTCCGTTATCAATTTCAATATCTGATTCACTTTCCGGATTCTCATCACGCTCAGCAGGCGATTCTGTGGACTCTGTTTCGTTTATCACCTCAGGTGAATCGAGTTCAATAATTTCTTCAGGTGCCTCGGCTCCGGTTTCAACGGAGTTATCCTGAGGTTCACTGGTTGATTCTGTATTTGTTGTTTCCTCAGCTTCATCCTCAATGCCCAGTTGTTGTTTGAGGATATCTTCATCTTTATCCGATAACAGGGAATCGGTATCATCATCTTCTAGTTCAGGCTTACCTAATTCCTCTATAGATTCAGAAGCGGGTGTCTCCTCAGGCGTCTCATCAACCGGAGTTTGTTGTTCTTCATTAGATTCTTCTGTAATCCCCAGTTGTTGCTTGAGGATATCTTCATCAGATAACGGGGGTTCAGCAATCTCTTCAACAGAACCATCCTGTTGTTCATCAGTTTCTTCCTCAATTCCCAATTGCTGTTTTAGGATGTCTTCGTCTTCATTCGATATCAGGGGATCAGCATCCTCATGTTTAGGTGTATCCGCTTTAGGTTCATCCGCTATGGCATCGCCAACTTCTTCGCTGCCTGTCTCAATAGGTGAAGTGGTCTGAGCATTATCCTCTGATTCATTTTCTGTGGGTTGGGCCTGATTATCAGATACTGTTTCAGTATCGTCTTCTTCTAATACAGCATTATCTTCAGCCAATATTGTATTTCTCTTTTTCTTCCAAAACAGATAGCCATAATATGCACCTGCAATAATAATGCCATTACCAACCAGTACAATCAGGAATACCACAAACCAGTTTGCTTCTTTCTCAGGTTCAGGTTCAACCAATTTTTCAGGTTCCGGGATTACAGGCTCGGTCTTTGCTACCTGTTTCTCCTCTTTCTTAACAGGCGGCTCCTCGGTTTTTTTCTCAGTAACTGGAGGGGGAGGTGGTGCAATTTCCTTAGGTGGAGTCTGCTCTTCTTTCACGGGCATATCTTTTTCCAGAATAACAGGTGGCTGCTCCATAACCTTTTCTGGCTCTTCTGTTACCACTTCCTCTTTTACAGTTGAGGGCAATACGTAGCTTTCTGAATACTGATAGGGTTCCGACTGGCTATAACGTTTTCCTTTCAGACTTACCTGGATATTATTTCCCTGATAGATTGTCGGTATGCTGGCCCTCCAGCGTTGATTAACAGTAGGTTTGGCTGTGAGTGTTTTTCCGTCAGGTAACTCTATATGGATATTTACAGAGTTTTTTACGAAGAGATATGGTTTTATCGTTATACTGAAGTCAAAAGGACGTTCATCTACAGGCTCTTCTACATCGATAGTAAATGGTGATTTAAATACCTTAAAGGAATGCCTGAGTTGCCTGTGAAATGTCGCACCTTTTGCCTCAATAAGAACATCATTCGATTCTTCAAGGCCTGCAGTTTCGATGATGCTACTAAAGATACCATCCTGAGGTTTGGCATCGGGGATACTGCCGTTATCGTTTAGCTTATAGGCATTATCCCTTCCATTGATCTTTAAGTTGAATGTTACAAGCTTCAGGAACTCCTGTTTTTTTATTATTTTCTTTTCTTCCTCAAGATCAGTGTAAATTGTAATAATATCGCCTTTAAGGAAATTATGAGTAAATTTATTGGATTTTAATTTCAGGTTGGTGACTACCAGCACCCTGTTGTCAGGATCAATTTCTGCTTTGGCCTTCCATTTTCCGGATGCAGGCTTACTGATGGTAATCATGTCATAGCCAGATTCATGGTGCCATTGCAGCCCCTCGCTCTTGCTCTCGCTGGTTAGTATCTTGCCATCCGGAGTTACCAGTTCAGTTGGCACGGAATCATCTGTCTTGAAAATAAGAACGGTCATCTCTGAAACAGACTTATCTACTGTAAATGAATTATCTTTTAATGGTATTGCATCTGTCTGTGTAGATTTTTCAAAAAGGTGCAGGAATTTCCTTTTCAGTTCATTTGCAGATGAAACGCTTGAATACCAGCCATTAGTACGTGTTGCAAGTTTCTGCAATAGTTTGTGGTCAGCATTTTCTGACAAGGCAATGGTATTTATTTTTACATCAGCATTGCTTAGTTTTGGCAGTAACTGAGAGATAATTCGTTGGCGAGATGCTTTATTGAGTTCAGCGTCTTTGGATATATCTACAACGCCATCCGTAAGCAGTATAAGTGTTCGCTGGTATTTTGGGTCCGGATCTTTCCAGTCCCAGGTAGCACGACTAATTGCATCTTCAATATTGGTAAACAGGCCAAATGAATGAATCTTTTTCGCTTCTTTTCGTGCGTACTTCTTCCATGCATCGTTTACATCATCAAGCTTCACCCGCATGTTTATTTCTTTGCCAAATGTCCAGACACCGGCACGGCTGTTATTGGGTAGTAAGCCAACGAGTAACTTCAGCGCAGGTGCACGAAGGTTGTTTGGGTCATTTTGTTTCATACTGCCGGAAACATCAATCAGGATCCGCATATCACTGATTGGTTGTTCTTCTGTATTTGCAAGCGCAAAGCTACTGCTAAGCAATATAAGCAGGCTTATACAAATAGGCATCGTTATATTTTTATGGTATGAATTCATAAGCACCAACAAACTTTTATGGGTTTAATAATAAATATATCGGTAAATAGCCAAAAATCATTAGCTTATATGCTATTTAAACCAAATTACCTAGATGAACGCTTTCTAAAGTAATAGATAAAGGATAGCAGTTAACTTAATGATAATTAACTAATTAAATACAGAATTTAATTAGCCTATTTTTTGGGCGGGAACTTTGTGAGGCGGCCGAAAATGTAAAATATTGAAAAATTGGGTATTGGATGACCTTAGAGTGGTTTGTCGGGTAAGGCCATCAATTTTCCTTCCTGAACATGTAAGCACTCTTTTCCGGCCAGAAAATCAGATAAAACATCACCAACATGCCTTTTTCTCCAACCCTTCATGACAGGAATATCCATATTACCTGACACCAGTTTTTCGATGTCCTTACGATTGGCCAATATAGTAGGTGATAGATTATGTCGATGCGCACAAAGCTTTACGATAGCCATTATAGCGTCTGTCAGTGCCTCCTGATTACTGTCCTGCAAGACAGGTCTGGGCAGGCTTGGCCATTCTGATTCAGGAACCTTCGATGCGACCTTGATACAGGACATTATTTCAGATTCATATTTCCGTATTTTTGATTCATTTAATTCGCGAAAACCATGTAACTTGTCAACTTTATCAGGTTTTATTCTGGCGATGGTTATCAGGGCATCATCTTGCAGAATATGCTTCCTGGGTTTGTCTTCCTTCATAGCCGCTTTTTCTCTCCAACTGGCAAGCATCTTAAGAAAGATCAACCTGTTTTTGTTTAGTTTGTTGTTGCCTTTGACCCTACGCCAGCTATCTTCAGTCTTTACTATATATTTCTCCGGGTCTGCCAGAGACAAAAAATCATCCATAAGCCAGTCTGACTTGCCCGATTTTTCCAGAGTATCCAGCATTATTGGGTAAATTTGAGCAAGATATTTCACATCATTTTCTGCATATTCTATTTGCTTGTTACTCAGGGGTCTTTTAGTCCAGTCTGTTCTGGTTTGTGTTTTATCAATTTTTAGATCCAGGACAGTGTCAACCAGTTGTGCATAGCTGATTTGTGCGCCATAACCAAGAATCGCAGATGCAATCTGGGTGTCAAAAATTGGTTGTGGTAATTCACCAAATAGCTGGAACAAGATTTCAAGGTCCTGACTGCATGCATGCATTACCTTGGTGATCTGGCTATTTTGAAATACAGGTTTTAAGGCATCCAGGCTGATTCCTGAGAGGGGATCTATACAAACGCAAACTTCACTACTGGCTATTTGTATTAACGCCAGTTTTGCATAATAGGTTCTTTCCCGTAAGAACTCTGTGTCTATAGTAATAAACGGGCTATTATCGATTTTTTTGCAGAAGTCCTCAAGCGCTTCTGTAGTTTCTATATAGCTAGATGACATGCTTATACCTGTTGATCTAAATAAAGTATAATAACAGTATGTTCTGATATTATCTTTGATATATGCAGCAAGCAAAAAATATACTTTCCTACAAAAAATACTGGGCAAAACGCTTTGGCATTGCTCCAGTATTACCCATGTCCAGAAAAGAGATGGATGATCTTGGGTGGGACTCCTGTGACATTATTCTGGTAACAGGTGATGCATATGTCGATCATCCAAGTTTTGGTATGGCATTGGTAGGCCGTTTACTGGAATCACAAGGTTTCAGGGTGGGGATTATTTCACAGCCTGACTGGAGCAATACGGATGACTTCAGTGAAATGGGAAAACCAAATCTTTTTTTTGGTGTAACCAGCGGGAACATGGACTCAATGGTCAACCGATATACGTCTGACCGGAAAAAACGATCTAATGATTCCTATACGCCTGATGGAGCAGGGGGAAGAAGGCCAGACCGTTCAGTGATCGTTTATTCACAACGCTGCAGGGAAGCATTCAAGGATGTACCCATCATTATTGGCGGTATTGAGGCCAGCCTTAGACGTATAGCCCAGTATGACTACTGGTCTGACAAAGTACGAAGATCTATATTGCTGGATTCCAAAGCAGATATGCTGGTGTATGGAAATGCAGAACGTCAGATTGTTGAGCTTGCACACAGGCTTTCAAATAGAGAAAAGATTAATGAGATAAAAGATGTTCGGGGTACGGCATTTATACAGGATACCTTTCCGGAAGGTTGGGCAGAACTGGATTCATCCACCTTGAAGGAACCAGGGGCAATATCAATCCAGACAAGAAAAGAAGTTGAACGCGACCGAATATATATTCGTATCCCTTCCTATGCGCAGGTAAAAAAGGACCGTAACCTGTATGCACATGCATCAAGAATGCTGCATCTTGAAACAAATCCGGGTAATGCCAGGGTGCTTGTACAAAAGCATGGCACACAGGAGCTCTGGATAAACCCACCACCCATCCCTCTTACAACTAAAGAGCTCGATACAGTATTTGAATTCCCATATACCAGAAGGCCCCATCCCGCCTATAGTGACCGGAAAATTCCCGCTTATGAAATGATCCGCTTCTCAATAAATATCATGCGTGGGTGCTTTGGGGGATGTACCTTCTGTTCCATTACCGAGCATGAAGGCAGGATTATTCAGAATCGTTCAGAAAACTCTATTCTGCGTGAAATTGAAACCATAAGAGATACAGTACCGGAATTTACAGGGGTTATTTCTGATCTGGGTGGGCCAACTGCAAACATGTATCGACTGGCCTGCAAGAGCAAGGAAATTGAATCGGCATGCAGGTTGCCATCCTGTGTCTACCCGGATATTTGCAAAAATCTGAATACGGATCATTCATCCCTTACACAACTATACAAGGATGCAAGAAAGATACCCGGGATCAAAAAGGTACTGGTGGCTTCCGGATTGCGTTATGACCTTGCGATTCGTTCACCGGAATATGTCAAGGAACTGGTCACTCATCATGTAGGGGGTTATCTGAAAATAGCACCTGAGCATACAGAGGAGGGGCCTTTATCCAAAATGCTGAAGCCTGGCATGGGAAGCTATGACAAATTCAAGGAGCTGTTTGAAAAATACAATAAAGAAGCGGGCAAGGAGCAGTATCTAATCCCGTATTTCATAGCCGCGCACCCGGGCACCACAGATAAAGACATGTTAAATCTTGCTCTATGGCTTAAACAACATAAATTCAGGCTGGATCAGGTTCAAAATTTCCTGCCAACGCCGATGGCAACTGCATCTGCCATGTATTATTCAGGAAAGAACCCTCTACGCAAAGTAACTAAAACCAGTGAGGAGGTAGAGGTTCCGAAGGGATTGAAAATTCGGCGACTTCACAAGGCTTTTATTCGATACCATGACCCTGAAAACTGGCCCATGCTCAGGGATGCCTTGAAGAAAATGGGGCGAGAAGATTTGATAGGTAGCGGAAAGCGACACCTGGTTCCCGCATGGCAACCCGCGGGTACTGGGAAAAGTCATGCCCAAAAAGCAAAAAAGAAAACAGCACTGAAAGGTAAATCAGTCAAAAGAAAATCAACCAGTACGCAGACAAGAATACGTACTGGAAGGACAAAGAAAAGAGGCTAGAATTTTTCTATTTCTGGGACAATAAAGCAGAGGGTAATGCTATTATTAGTCATCTTCATACCTGAACGTATGGTCACCAAACTTGATGATATCGTTATGTTTGAGCAACTGCGCTTTAATCCGCTTCCCGTTTATATAAGTGCCGTTAGTACTGCCCAGGTCTTCAATCAGCACTTCTTTTAGTGCATTCATGTACGGGTTATTGTGTTTTCTGATAATCAGGCGGGCGTGATGCCCACTAATTTCCCGGTCTTCCAGCCTAATGTCATTGTTGTTCTTTCGCCCAATAGTTACCGTACCCTCTTTTTTCAAGTTGAATTTATGAATCACTTGATCCTGTAGTACGTGTAATAATATCGGCATACCCAACGCTCAGCTCTTAGATACCATACTTTGACGGATGTCTTAGGAGTTAAAAAATAC
>DAOWEP010000042.1 GCA_030638455.1 Gammaproteobacteria bacterium | reverse complement strand
TATTGGTGCCGATATCATGAACATCGCTGATGATTGATTCTACATCTTCATAATCTAAAGGTGAAATGCGTACATTTGAAAGATACCGGGTAATTGCCTCCAGTAATTCGACTACCACATCCTGATTATTCGGCTTTGTTAACACCCTTTTGCAAACATGAATAAAGGTCTGGCCCTCTGTAGACAACAGTCCCAATAGCTGTAAGGCAAACGGATTTGATTTGGCTAGATCTCCCAACGGTGTTCGATATTGGGCAAAATCTGATCTTTCAGAAAGTGGTTCTGGAAGATCATCCGGTAACGCCTGAAGAAACCCGACAAGAAATACGCTTTTCTGCTTGCCCCGATTCCAGATGCTCATATAACTGGACTCGTCCAGCAGGTCAGGCTGCAAAACCAGACGAACACTTTCAATAATCGCACCGGGCTCCTGTTCGAAGGGAAGAAACTCAAGCAGGAAATTGGCCAGCACCTTTCCCATTTCACCTTTAACAACACTTTCAGATAACAGCATACGCCGTGCATTCTCGGCATCGGGCATAATCCACCAGACACAACGGGCCAGTTCATCTGTAAGCCCGGTTGCACACGATACAGCCACCACAGCTTCTGGTTCACCCAGCATTAGCAGGTCAGCAAGCCGTGTATCCTTTGCCTGCCCCATGCGCGTCCAGCGCTTCAGAAATACCGGATAACCGCCAGGAGAACCTAAAATAGTACTGGAGAGCAACTCCCGTACATAACGAATATACCGGTCGGCTCCACAAGTCGGATAGAGTTGTACCCTGGCCTCTTTGCCTGCTTCAGACAATCCATGAACTGACATTGCTCCTTCGTTAATACGTACTGCAATCGAATTGGCAATTAATACGTTCAGTCTCAGGCTATCTTCACTGCTTAGGTCCATATAATGTGCGCTGTTAATTAAATAAAATGATTCCCGAGAAATTTAGGTCCTTGTGAAATTCAATGGTACGTTGCTAGTATATGGTTACTAGGTACTTCCAGAACTAACATGAATACATGGATAATCTGTTTGTTTCTTATTTTTCCCAGAACCCTATTTTTCTAACATTGGCTCCAACTCTCCATCCATATCGAGCTCAACCAGGTCATCATAACCACCTACGTGAATGTCATTAATGAAAATCTGGGGAACAGACCGACTACCTTTAGCACGCTGAATCATTTCCTTGAACTGTTCGGCATCGCGATCTATATAAATCTTGTTTACCTCCGCACCCTTACGAGCAAGCAACTGTTCTGCTCTAATACAGTATGGACACACTGCTGTACTGTACATCTCAACATTCGCCATATAACTAAAACCTCATCCTGCTGTAGAAAAAGAGCATTATACATGGAAGCGTTCTAAAAACGCATAATCTTCCCTACTCAACTCAGGTAATTCATTTTGATAGAAACCAACCGTATATATCGATATAATTTTGGCCTATGAACTTAAGGGACTTTATACGTAAACTTGCGATCGTACCCGAAGATGTTAGCCATGGCGAAAAGGCCATCACTGCTATTGGCTGTTTCTTTGGTATTCTGGTCGTAACCTGGCTAAGCAGTGCATTTATATCTGGATACGGTTTTCCGGTTTTGATTGCATCTATGGGGGCATCCACAATACTGGTTTTTGCAGTACCTCATGGCCCCTTCTCGCAGCCCTGGTCAGTTATTGGTGGTCAGATCATTTCGGCTTTGACAGGAATAACCTGCCTGATGCTAATCCCTGACCAACTGCTTGCGGGTTCAATTGCTGTCGCTATGGCAGGTTATCTGATGTATCAGCTACGCTGCCTTCATCCTCCCGGGGGTGCAACTGCGCTGGCCGCCGTATTAGGCGGTGCAGAGATGAACCATTTGGGATACCAGTTTGCCCTAACACCTGTAGGACTTGATGCACTTGTGCTGATTACTATAGGGCTTATTCTAAATAATATACTACCGGGCCGGTCTTACCCCGCCCGTCTGCCAGAAGCAAAAGATCTGAAAAATGATCCGGAAACGCCCACTCCGATAATTACACCAGAGGACCTGGAAGCTGCTTTGCAAAAAATGGACACCTATGTTGATGTTGCAAAAGAAGATTTGATAAAGATTTATATGTATGCCCACCAACACGCCTATAGCAGGTCTCCATCAAGCTTCAAGATAAAGACCGGACATTGCTATAGTAATCGCGAATACGGCACTGACTGGTCAGTACGCCAGGTGATTTCTATAGATACCAATAAGGATAATGCGGAACTGGATCGGATCACCTATCGGGTAATCACCGATAAAGACAACCAGAAAAAAGCTGGCTGCACACGAGGGGAAATGACTCAGTGGGCGCAATATGAGGTTTTCAGAAAATAAAACCTCACTGCACATTATGAAAAATACCCCCTCAAACCAAATGACAAGCGGCTTTTATAGCCCAGACTATACATTGTAATTATATTGTAAC
Organism: Gammaproteobacteria bacterium; assembly: GCA_030638455.1. Lineage (GTDB taxonomy): Bacteria > Pseudomonadota > Gammaproteobacteria > DAOWEP01 > DAOWEP01 > DAOWEP01. Next base: position 5,867 of record DAOWEP010000042.1, on the reverse strand, counting down.
ATTATGTTTATAATTACTTTTATTGCATATTATGCAAGACAGCATTTTGCTTTTTTCTACCCATATAACCACAGCAATGGCGCTACATTTTAACATTTGTTTTCTTGCTTGCTGATTTTGGATTGTGCGATAATCCGCGCTTCCAAATTACCGGACGCATAAGGTGGAGTGCCATATGCAACTAACTAAATACAATCATTTGAACCGTAGGAGGTAAAACTATGGATCCCATGTATTACGAGACCGTTACCAAGCTGGAAGAGATGGGTGCTGATCCTGAGTACCTGAACGGTTGGATGGGTGGCTTTATGCACAACCCAAAACGCGAAGAACAACGTATTACCGAAGCTTATACAGCTGGCTACGATGATGGCTTCAGCAAGAATACAGACAACGCGAAAAACTGGACAAAATAATATTTCCCGTATTTCTGTTGCTCAACACTTAATAAGTTTATTTAAAATATGAAAAAAGCGGGTCGAGTACCCGCTTTTTTCATATCCTGTGTTTCTCTTAGCTGATTAAGCTATCAAGTAGTTTATTAAGAAAACAAATCCTTCAAGGCCTTACTGGCTTTCTTAATCGTTTCTGGCCCATCCACATCCATAATCTGGTCGATTACCCACTTGTTATCATGATGTCTCTCGTCCAGTACTTTATGAACGTGGCTACCGAAATAATGAAGAAACCCATAACTGGGCCCATCTTCTACTGAATAGTCAGTTTCAGCGTAACCCTCAGCACGCACATTAAGCATTTTTATAAATGTCTCCCGGTAATCGCCTTCCCCAAACAGATCGGTAGCATTGTCCTGCATATGGTCTGCCAGTCGCATGGCCAGCGTGGTAATGAATTGTTGACGGTCTTCATCTTCAAGACGCGCATATACAACCCGGTCTGACATCTGTACCAGCATGGCCAGATATTCTCCGATTACATAGATACGTTGCTCGTCCGTATCATAGACAAAATCTTCACCATGCAGGTTTTTTGCCCGATCCAGTGCCAGGCGCCAGTATATATAGGCCAGTGCCTGTGCATTTTCATTGAGCAAATCGTCCGATAATTTCTCTTTCGCATGCTCTGTCCAGCGGCTTTTGATTCTAAGTGCCAAGATAAACTCCTGAAATATCTGCTCACAACTACCACGTTATTATATCTGAATGTATGAAGTTGGTTCGAATACCATTTTTAATCAGGCGTGATAATACCGTAGTAATTAACTATACTATATCCTGGATTTAACAAATACAGTAGAATAGACCCGATATGAGTAATGACTCTTCTAGCCCGGCGCTCCTTAAACATCTGAACCAGATTGTTCAGACCAACTGCAACATATCAGATGCACGATCAGCGGCTGATTACACCCTTTGTATTTACTTACTGAAAATGCGTGAATATTATCGCTGGGAGAAAAAACTACCCTTTGAAACACGTCTACCAAAAAAAGAGATTGGCGAATGGATAACGGACAGAGAATCTCTCTGGGATAACCTTATTGATTCAGACTATCAGGCAATGGAAATCGATGGAACAAGCCTGAACCCCTTCGAAACCGAAAGCATTAATGCCGCCCTGCTCCCTCACGGACTGGTCTATAGCGGCGGCCTTGGTAATCACCAACACCCACATTTTTTCCTGGGCAAACTCCACAAACAGGTAAGGAAGAACGGGCACACAATCTTGGTAAGCAACGAAGAATATGCACGTGATCTAACAGCGCCACCTGCCATGACACTGAACAAAACCATCTTTATCCGTAGAGAATCCCTGCGAAGAATGATCTGGGAAAGATTTGAGGAATGGATGTGGAAAAAGAATGAAGGTGCAATGAGCCGCGCACTTGAATTTTACGACTTTGACACCGATTTAAACAAGGCCCTTGAATCGATCACAGACCATGAACTTGAGACGGTCTTACTACATGAGTTGGGTGAAATTGAGGCAGGTGAACTAATCAGCAAACACTTTCTTGAAACACTCTCTCCAAATATCCAATGGCATGACATGCTGGCTTCTCTACCCAGATCCAGGACAGAGATAATGGCGCGAGCAGTACGGGACAACCTTGCTGACTGCCTTTCTACATTGCCTGCCTTGCTCGAACAGCAAGACCCCGCATCACTCCACTTCTTTTTTGGAAACTTCAGCGCAATGAGAAAGGAGCTTTTTCCCGGTCTTCTCAATGCCTACCACCAATGGATAAACAATAAACGGTTAGAACAAATTGAATCAATCGTACAAATGGGGGCCAAACATTGGCTGGATATTGCAAAGGGAATGTTGGGGCTATTTCAGGAGCAGGGCAATCAAAGCATTTCGGATATTGAAACACTGGCTTTGAACAACAAACTTTAGTCATCAGGATCTGAATATCAAACTGCAAAAGTTTTTCATTTTTCTGAAAATACTTTAAGATTAAGTCTCTACATCAAATATTGGTGAACGTTTATGATGCTCCAAATCCCCTCCCTGATTGATAGCAGGCAAATGGAAATAATTTCAGCCGCGCTTGCAGAAGCCATATTTATAGATGGAAAGCTGTCTGCTGGCATACACGCAAAAAAGGTAAAATCCAATCAGGAGATAGACCAGACAACCGATACTGCCATACAACTCAGTAAAATTATTATTGGCAATTTATACAACTCCAGCATCTTCAGAAGTGCAGCCTTGCCACTGCATACAGCCACACCATTTTTTGCAAAGTATGGTATTGGTATGAAGTACGGGGACCATATAGATGACCCGGTGATGGGCGAGGGACAACGCTTTCGATGTGATGTAGCCACTACAATTTTTCTAAACAACCCGGATGAATACGAAGGTGGCGAACTGGTAGTACGCACACCGTTCGGCGATCAAATGGTAAAACTCGCTGCAGGTGATGCCGTTGTGTATCCAGCTTCAAGCCTGCATCATGTGAAAGAAGTATCCAAAGGCAATCGCATTGTAGCCGTCACCTGGACCCAGAGCATGGTACGGGATGCTTCCAGACGTGAATTGCTACATGAACTAAATCTGGCAAGGGAAAAACTCATGCAGACATCACCAGATGCCGAAGAAACAGCCCAGGTAGATCATAGCTATACCAATCTTGTCAGGATGTGGGCGGAAGTATAAACCTGATAAAGATAGCCCTTAAATTGTAAATACTGAGGCAGTTCGATTAGACCTAAAAAGCACAAATGGCCCAAACTAGCCATGAGAAGACCTACATGGTTTTTGGGTAAATTTCCTAGAACGGCAACAAGCAGGCGTTAGGCTGTAAGCGTTTGAGGGGTTTAGGCGACCTAAAGCAGACATTTGTGCGATTGTCTGTGAATGCCTGTATTAGCCATATGCTAAAATTCGACTTTCCATTGGAGCTGGATAAATCCCTCCAAAGTGGACTATTAATTGAATATTCAGCGGCCTATCTATCCCATAATATAACTATGGAAACTGTGTTTGCAATATGATACATTCAATATTGAGAAGATATTTTTAATGTGGGATTGTGAAATAAATTCCCATAAAAATGATGAAGGACCTTTAAGGAGAAGTTAAATGAAAATATATTCAAAATTCAAATCCATCATGGGAAGCTGTCTGTTGATTGTCGGCCTAGCCCATTCTGGAGCATCCTACGCTATTCATCCCTGTGTTGATATTCTTAAAGAAGTGAGTGCTGATGGTGGTATAACCTGGCATGATGCCAATACAGAAACCGAAGCCGTTTCTGTTACTAATGATGCTATGTACAAATTTACTGTCAAACGCTGCGATTGGGATGGATTAGTCAATGTACAGCTTAATGATATTGTACTAAATATTAGCCAGACAATGGATGATTTTCCATTTATAGATGAATGGGATGATGCTGGAAATTGGCTTGGCCCACCAGATCTCGAAGCAGAAGCTAAAACCATTACTGTAAGTGCAGCAAACGTTTGTGATGGTTATACAGGCACACTGTTGAATACCGCTACTGTAACTGCAGATGGTCAAACCAGAATTGGGGAATCAGTCAGCGACAGTGATGATGCCTGGATTAGCTGTGAACCTCCTATGGTTGGTGGTGAAGGATGCACACCAGGCTACTGGAAGCAAGAGCATCATTACGACTCTTGGGCATTCCCTCTTACGCCGGATACATTGTTCTCGGCTGTGTTTGGTCGAGTTATCACCATCAAAGCTAGAGGTGGTGCAATAACAGACCCCACATTGATTCAAGCACTATCTGCATTGGGTGGAAAAATAAATACTGCTGCTCGTCATTCGACTGCTGCTTATCTAAACGCAGTATCTGGTAACGTTAGTTATGACCTTGGTGGTGACCAGATTATTCAATCATTCCAGACTGCATTTGACTCAAATGATTTTGGTCTGGCGATCGAAAAATTTGTTGAGCTGAATGAACAGGGTTGTCTGCTAAATTAAGGCCGTATGCCCATAGTCCCGAATAAGGGATAATCAATAATAAAAAAGGCACCTACAGGGTGCCTTTTTTATTGAATATATATACAAACAGTTCAATTTATTTTAGTCGATGCAGTCAGTGGAATTAGTTGGACTTCATTCAAAGCCCGAGTCTCCTTTGTCCGGGGACAGAGCTATAGATGATAATCTATAGGAATCCGCAAAATTATAATCCGCTTTTTTATCGCACAAACGTCTGCTTCCAATCGTTTTCATAAATCGAGAAAATTCCTTGAAGGACGGAAATAAGGTATTTTCAGTAGTTCACGCAAAAAACTGAATGACTCCTATTGGTCGTACTCAGAAGTTAAGTAAAATTTTCTTAATGACTGCTGTAGGGTGTTTTGAGTCATCCAGGCAGCCCCCCTATTTGCAGACATTTACTATATGTGTTTCTAAAGGCATGGATTTTAGAGCAGATTAGCATCTGCTTCTTTCAGTTTACTCCTAAGAATCAGCAGTATAATACGGGTCTTGTTTTTCTGTAAATGATGCAGTATCTCGATTATTATCCCCTTAGGGTCAGTTGATTAGTGTACGCACTATCTTGGGTTTGTTCTATTGTCTACAGAGGATATCGCCATGTTTAGAATAGTCTTATTATTTGCAACAACAGTGCTTTTCTTTGTATTTCACTCCGCCTACAGCGAAGAATCAGCCAGCGACTCACAGCGCGCAAAAAAATCTCCTGACAACGATCTTCGTCAATTAGTATCGATGCCTAACCAAGCACGCCAGTTCATGCGGGAAGATATGTTGAATCATCTTTCAGCATTGAATGAGATCATCGGTTATCTAGCTGATAACAATCTTGATGCTGCTGCAGATATCGCAGAAACCAGCATGGGCAAGAGTTCAATGGGAAAGCACCGGACAACAGGTATGGGGCCGGGTAGATTTATGCCTCTTGAGATGAGAAACATCGGGTGGGGCATGCATGAGTCGGCAACAGATTTTTCTCGAGTTGCCAAAGAGGGTGATTTGAAAAACGCATACAGTGCCTTGCAGAAAGTAACCAGTTCTTGTGTAGCATGTCATTATAGTTATCGTACACGATAGCTTACACCCCTCCTGGGCGTCTGCGTTACGGTGTTTGTGACCTATAAATTAATAACTCTTAACGACTGCTTTAGGGTGTTTTGAGACATTTACTCTTCGGATAGATTGATCTATAAAACATAACGCTACTACTTTAGTGATTCCAATAAAAAAGGGAGCATAAGCTCCCTTTTTCAGTACCTGTTTAAAATATACCAGGTTTAAATCAATACCCACCCTTGCGACGACTCTCAGGCAAACCACCAATCATGCCCGCCTGTTTGCTTGGGTTGCCGGGGAAAAGATCGAATATATCTTTCTGGGAAAGCTTCGCGCCCCACTTCTTGCCCATTTCCTTTACTATA
>DAOWEP010000194.1 GCA_030638455.1 Gammaproteobacteria bacterium | reverse complement strand
TATTGAATTAATGGGGGCGGCTAAAACAGGGCGCGAAAGAGAAGAGATTGCGCTGGTATCTTTACTGCAGGTTGAGAATGATAAGTTTCGAGATATTCAACTCTTCTGCAAACACCCCGAACAATGCAAGTTTATGGATTGTAGAGACAGACTAAGAAACAGGCTAGAGGAAGAAATTGGAACACCCCTTCATTAGTATCGATGATGCACATTGGCTGATTGTGCTGGGAGCACTGAAGCAGCCTGACCCGATTATTCGTTAATAATTGTAATGCACAGATTTAGAACAATCCCATCTCCCTTCAATATCACGAAACTTTTGTATCAAACTGGTTACTTCACCCCACAAAGGAGTTGATGACAAATCATCATCTGTTGCCGGGTGTAATCCGGCATACTCATGGTATGCATGATCCGCAACTGTAGGTCCATTGCTAAATTTCCAAAGTTCTTGATATAGAACTGGGATATCCACTTCCTCTGCAACAAAATACTCGCCAAAATCGAGCAAAGTCTTTATTTCTGTTACATCATTATTAGTCAGAGTTCCAGACAATAATATCTTTCCCCATGCCTTGAAGTTATTAGCATCACGATATAGGTACTCCATTACTGAATAATTATTCATAATCTATCCTCAAGCTTGTAAGTACTCAACGCTTCCATCTTTAAACTCCTTTCTTTGAAAAAGATGGCCCGGGGTGATTTTCGCAATTCACGGGCTGAGCCTGAAGACATTTCAGACCTCGATCCTCTCAACAATTAAAGCTCGTATATTCCCAATCTTCTAAGATAATTGTAGGTCGCATCATAGTATTCTCTTGGCCTTGTGAGGTCGCTATCATCGCCTTCAGGTACACACATCACCATACCTTGCCTCGCTCTTGTTAATAAAACACGATAAGCATTCTTTTGGTACATTTGTCGCTCGGGCTTATTGATTCGTTGCCAGCGAGTGCCACGAAACGACCAATGCCCCCAATTTTCATTGCCATAACGAAAATCAGCATCCCAAGCCATACATACCCAATCCAATTCAAGCCCCTGTACATCAAATTCTGTTGCTACGTCTTCGAGATAATACGATGAACGCACATCCTCTTTACCGTTCAAAAACCAATGCACTGGATTAGCCTTTACGCGGACATCTATCGCATATGGCTTTAAGCGTTCTGCTTGGGATGACACCACCATACCATAACGCTCAGAGCCTCGTGCTTGCTCTCTTACCCAGTTCTTAGCTACATCAAGATCCCTAGTCAATACAATTGGATATTTATCCTGGATGGCTAATAAATTCTCACGCGCCGCCTCTTCCTCTAAATCTAACAGCTGTTTTACAAACAAAGACACTTTTTCACTACGAAATGAGCGTACAGAAGTTCGCAAATGTAGCTCTGGAAGGAAAGCAACCATGGGATTTTTCTTGGCTTTGTTAACAATTTCCCCAGCGCCATATTCACTATCAGTCAGTCGATCAGAGAGATAAATTTTCCAATGAGGAAAAGAATGATCAATTGCTTCAAACCATTCACTAATACCTGCTTCACCTGTATTGATTTCCTGACCACCGCCAACTAAACAAACAACCGTCGCCCAATCAGGATGCCTATCCATGCATGAAATTAAGAACTCAGGCTCAGATTGACTAAAGTCAGGTTGATTTTTCTTTTCGCGCATGAATTTGATTGTTTGGTGCTTTGTCCACGCCCTTTGGGCTTCATCAAATAACGCAACATGCTCTATTGGTGGTTTTGATAAGTCTACCAAGCCTTCATCACGAAAATTATGCACATTTTGAATAAATGCCTTTACTTCACTAAGGGCGTCACCCTTACGAATCCTTTCACCCTCCCCTGCCTTTCTGGCAACCTTGTCACGAGCTAACGCCTCTTGGAGAATTTTTACTAAAGGTCCATTACCCGATAGAAATACACTATAAAGCTCATCTTTTGGGTCAATATGCGTTGTAGCAATATCAAGCCCTACTAAAGTCTTACCGGCACCTGGTACACCAGTAACGAAAATAATAGACTTTTCAGAATATTTCTTGGAGCGCGTTATAATTTCTGCAACTGAGTTAGATGTCTCTGACAAATTTACTGTATTTGCATCACTGCGAGAAATCTCACTAACCGAATGACCATTATAGAGTGCCAACGTTGCTTCAATAATGGTCGGCGTCGGTTTATACCCACTGCCTTCCCATACATCACAATCTATCGACTGTTCAAGTTGAAGATTCAGTACTCTATTAATAGAGTCATCCAAATTTTCACTATTACAGAAAATTGGTGAGAAAAGACGATCTTCTGGTAGGGAATTCGGTTTATTATCAATTTCCTGTGCCTTCGTTGCCACCAGAATTGGTACGAGAGTGACATGGTGACTGCCTTCATGAAAATTACGCAAATCCAACGCGTAATCCATAACCTGATCTAAGTCAGCAGCTTCATAGGTTGTCGCACCTACTTTAAACTCAATGACAAAGACAACTGGTCCGATAATGACCACGGCATCAATACGCCTACCCATTCTTGGAATGGACAACTCGAAATATAGCTTTCCTTTATGATTAGGCAATATCTCTTTCAATAAACGAGCCTGTTCAATCCAAGCATCTCGCTGAAAAGCAGTCAAGTCGAACGAGTGTTCATGAGTCATTTGACCAAGAATTTGATCAGGTTCTAGTTTACAGAAATCATCAATGGAAGAAGAATAATATGCGCGTTTCATTTTGTACCTACACGCGAACACTCAGAGTCAGGACTTGCATTGCAACATTCACTTTATTTAGCTAAAGACTTAATCTAAAGAGGCAGCACCCTACGATACGCACTACTCTTTTTTTTTATATGATCTTGTTATTATTAATGGCTTATTGAACCACAACCACCTTTCCATGTCTCTGCCAGCAGCCATCTAATACGAGGCACAATATCCAGTTTATTAGTATGGTAAAAAGCCCCGGGATTTAAGCACTAACTGGTCGCTCTCGGCATCCTGCCTCCCGCGACATTAGAACATCCCTGTTCGTCCCTCGCGTATGCTCGACTTGAGGTTTAGACTATCATCACATCAGAACAATAACGGGAGGAAACCATGACTCTTCACATCACTTCCAGTGCTTTTAATCATGGAGAACCAATTCCTACCAGGTACACTTGCCAGGGCGATGATGTCTCGCCTCCTTTGAGCTGGGAGGGCGTGCCCAATGCTGCCCGCAGCCTGGTGCTGATTGTCGATGATCCTGATGCTCCGGATCCTATGGCACCAAAAATGACCTGGGTCCACTGGGTGCTGTACAACATTCCACTGGGTACAACCGGATTGTCTGAGCACATGACGTCGGCAACCCTGCCACCGGGAACAAAGGAAGGCTTAAATGACTGGAAACGATCCGGCTATGGCGGAGCCTGCCCACCCATTGGTCGGCATCGCTATTTTCACAAACTGTACGCCCTGGATACGGTGCTCGCTGATCTGCACACACCGACCAAAGCGACGCTGGAGGCGGCCATGCGGGGGCATGTTATCGCGCAAGCCGAAATGGTGGGTACATTTCAGAAATAATCAGGCTTCAATCAGCCCCGTGCGTTAATCATTTGCATACTCTACCATTGGCGTTATGAAATCCGGACGCGTCAGCCATACTGCCCTGAAGGTTGGTTTTATCATACTCGCGCTCAACGAGAAGGCGGAGTGGAAGTCTCGACTGCCCCAGAACCTGGCAGCACTTACTGAACGTTTGATACTGGCGGCGGGCGTATTCGGCTATGGTCGCCGAATAATGAGCCTGAATAAAAAACCCTGGTCGGTACGACTTTACGAATACGCCGAAACCAAAACACCGGGTACGTTCAAAGGCATTGGGGAACGAAAGATTTTTATGGATGAACAGGTACTCGCTGCAATAGACGCAGGTGCCAAACAGGTGCTGGTGTTGGGCGCGGGCTTTGACACGCTTTGCCTCCGGCTTGCCCCGCAGTTTCCGCAGGTTGAGTTTTTTGAGGTGGACCACCCTGCTACGTCTGCAGCGAAAGCAAAAGGAGTAGCGCAGGAAGGACAGCCAGAAAACATGACGCTATTAGCCACCGACCTTAACGAAACGCCGTTATCTGTTCTTATGCAAAAGACTGAGCGCTGGGACATAAGTGCGCAATCAGTTGTGATTGCCGAAGGACTCTTTATTTACCTGAAAGAGGATGTAGTGCTTCAAGTATTCCGTGAAATTGCTGCGTGTACAGGCCCCGGTACCCGGGCTGCCTTTTCACATGGGGTGATGATTAAAAAACATCGCCTCGCCAATGCAATGTTGCGGCTGATTGGAGAGCCATGGTTGTCTTCGTGCACAAGTGCGAACCTGCCTGGGTACATTGGCCCGGGTTGGTCGGTAATCGCAACGCAAGGGGCGGACGCGGGACGCAATCTTGAGGCCTACGCTGTGGTAGAGCAATGCTAGATCTAGCCCCATGACTAATCTTATATGAAAAAACTAACATTACTGCCAGAAACCGGACTCCAATTCACTATGCTGATGCTACTGGCGCTACTGCGTCCGGAAACCGCGTTTTGTGGAATCGCCCCGGAACCTGCTGATGCAGTAAATCCCTGGGTAGCCAATGTATATTTTGAGAATGACCTTTTTAGCGAGACTGACCAGAACTATACCAATGGGATCCGGGTTTCGTGGGTATCACCCGATGTCAGTAGTTATATTGAAGATGATAGCAATATCCTGCCTGACTGGGTAAGACGTCTGAACCGGAAGCTGAAATTCTTACATAAATCTCATACGGAGCCGCAACGGAATATTATACTGACCCTCGGCCAAACCATGTATACGCCGTTGGACAGGAATCGATCCGACTTGATCATTAACGACCGCCCTTATGCCGGATGGCTTTTTGGCGGTATTGGGTATCACAGCAGAAAAGAACAGGGGCTTTCCTCAATCGTTATGAATATTGGTGTTGTGGGGCCCGCTGCATTTGCTCAGGAAGCACAGGACTTTATTCATGATCTGCGCGGCTTTAAGAAGTTTAATGGATGGGATAACCAGTTATCGAATGAGCTCGGCATTGCCATTGTGTATGAACGCAAAGACAGAGCGCTGGTTAAGGTGCCAGGCAACGGTTTCGGTTATGATGCCATTACCCACTACGGCGCCAGTATTGGTAATGTAGCAACCTACCTGAATGGTGGTATGGAGTTTCGTGTTGGCTGGAATATTCCCCCTGATTTCGGGACCTCTTCATTACGCCCGGGTGGTGATAATGCTGCGCCTGGGTCAGGTTCTGACAAGCGTGCGGGGCTGCATCTATTTGTCGCACTGGATGCCCGATTGGTGGCGCAGGATATTTTCCTGGACGGCAACACCTTTACCGATAGTCACAGTGTAGATAAAGAACCACTGGTGGCGGATTTGGCAGCTGGGCTTAGTTTTTCAACCCGATATTTCAAACTCTCTTACGCGCAAATTAGCCGTACCCGGGAATTCAAACTGCAACAGAGTAGCCATTCCTATGGTTCATTGTCGCTATCTATGACGTTTTGATTTTTGTTTATCGACAGGTTGATGATTTTCAGATATTTAATCCGGGGTGTGTCTATTTCACCAGAATACTCATGCAAAGCATGTCATCCTTTACCTCTCCACTACTGAAGTCCTGCACCGCCTCATATAGACCATCCACAAAATCTTTGTTGTTCTGTTGCGCATGCGCTTTGGCAACGCTTATCAGACCCTCATAACCAAGCTCTTCGCCGCTACTGTTCCTTGCCTCTGTAAAGCCATCTGTGTACAGCAGTATTTTGTCGCCCGGGCTAATGGGGTGGGTCTCTAGCGGACACTCTACCAACAATGGGTGCTCTATCCCGAGCAAGGTGGTTTGTGATTCCAGCAGGTGGGCCTGATTATCCGCTGTGGATATATGCAGGGCAGCAGGATGACCGGCACCGGCGTATTTCATTTCCATGGTTTTGGTATTTATAAAGACAACAAAGAACGAAGCATACATGCCCGAGCCGGGTAGCCGACTGCACAGGAATTCATTCAATAAATCGATAAGCTCACAGGGTGCATTGCCCTCCAGGATGCTGGTTAATACAAAGGTGTT
>DAOWEP010000014.1 GCA_030638455.1 Gammaproteobacteria bacterium | reverse complement strand
CCTGGCTTTTTTGGATTGGTGTGGCCATATGCGCAATAACCATGTTCATCAATATTGCATCGAGAGTTATGAAACTTCCAATTCTTCCTGTTTTATTCATGGGTGTTGCTACTGCTCTACAGAACCCGTGGTATGAGGGGGCGGGTTTGGGGCTTTTAATCTGGACAGCCTTAGAGGCAGTTGGCGAAATTATTGGGCTAAAGAAAGAATGTAGGTTATGAGAGTGCGCCAAATTAAGGCGAATCAATACGGACTGCCTAAAGCTCGCTGCTTCGCTCCACACCTTTTGGCATCTGGTTATTTGCAGCATTATGCCTATTAATTTCTTATTTTGCGGTGTGCCAGTTTTGTGTCAGAGTGGCACTGAAAACCCCTGTATGTGACTGATTGTAGCAGTTTTTGAAATGGGCAAGCGGTGCAAGTTATTGATATTAAAAGGTTATATTTTCATTTTTCAGACTCATAACCCGAAGGTCGTAGGTTCAAATCCTGCCCCCGCTACCAATTAAAAGTGAATTAAAACAATGGTATAGAGGAAAGATCTCTAGGCCACCTTCTTTTCTGGAATTGGACTTTGGTCAGATCCAGTTCGACCTTCTCCATCACTAAGTTACCAATGATCAACTTGTAGGATATTGGGGCTTACCCATATTTTTTGTTGAGTATTTGGTCGCTGCAAATTGTTTTCAGGTATCTATACTAGGTTTCACGGATAATTAAGTCAGATAAATTAACCTGCTATATAAGTTGGATAAATACAAACATAGCGCTATAATACGGATCGTTTTTACAATTCCGGGAAGTTTGGGAATGGGCCTTGAGCCCATTTTTTATTTTTAGCGGTAGGGGTAACTGCATGAGGCGGATGCCACATACATTACAGAATTTGGTAGAACCTGTTGTAACTTCAATGGGTTATGATTTTGTTGGGCTGGAAGTACATAGTCAGCCTCAGGGATCGTTGTTAAGGATTTATATCGACAAGGATGATGGTATCACTGCGGATGATTGTCAGCGTGTGAGTCATCAGGTAAGTGGTGTGCTGGAGGTGGAAGAACCGATTTCGGGTAATTATACACTTGAAATATCTTCTCCAGGCCTGGACAGGCCTTTGTTTACGGAAGAGCATTTTAAACGTTTTGCAGGTAATGATGTAAAGATTAGGGTTGGATCCCCTGTTGATGGTAGGCGCAAGTTTACCGGTACATTGCAGGGAGTTGATGAAGAACACCATGTGGTCGTTCGAATAGATGAGCAGGAGTTTCATTTATTATTGGCAAATATTGAGCAGGCACGACTGGTACCGCAGTATTAAATACGGAACTGGTTATAGAGTCTGTTTTGTGAGGTAGAGGATGAGTAAAGAAATATTATTGGTTGTTGATGCTGTTTCCGCAGAGAAAGGCGTAGAAAAAGAAATTATTTTCGATGCTATTGAAGCGGCACTGGCCTCTGTTGCTAAAAAGAAGCATGGTGGCGATATCGATACCAGAGTTGCAATCGATCGCGAAACGGGTGATTTCGATACCTTCCGACGCTGGCAGATTATTGAAGATGATGCCGAGATGGAGTTTCCACAGCGCCAGATTACTTTGAGCGCAGCACAGTTTGACGATCCATCTATGGAGCTTGAAGGATTTATGGAAGAACAGATTCCATCTGCAGAGTTTGGTCGAATAGCCGCACAGACAGCCAAGCAAGTGATTGTGCAGAAGGTACGTGAAGCAGAGCGTGCACAAGTAGTAGAGGCCTATCAGGAAAGAACAGGCGAGCTGGTTACAGGTGTTGTAAAGCGCGTAGAACGCGGGAATGTGTATATGGACCTTGGTGGTCATGCAGAAGCCATGATTTCACGTGAAGACCTGATTCCGCGAGAAGCATTACGTCCGGGGGATCGTGTACGAGGACTGCTTTACGATGTGCGTACCGAACCACGGGGGCCGCAGCTTTTTATCAGCCGTACCTCTCCAGATTTTCTAATTGAATTATTCAAACTCGAAGTGCCTGAAGTAGGACAGGGCCTGATAGAAATTCTGGGTGCTGCACGTGACCCAGGTATGCGGGCAAAGATTGCTGTAAAAACAAATGACAATCGAATTGATCCGATTGGTGCATGTGTAGGGATGAGGGGATCTCGTGTACAGACAATTTCCAATGAAATCTCAGGTGAGCGTGTAGATATTATTCTGTGGGATGAAAATTCAGCACAGTTTGTAATTAATGCTATGTCACCTGCGGAAGTGGTATCGATAGTTGTGGATGAAGACAGGAACGCAATGGATATTGCGGTGAATGATGAACAGTTGTCTCAGGCTATTGGCCGTGGTGGACAGAATGTGAAACTGGCCAGTGACTTAACAGGCTGGACACTGAATGTCATGAGTGAAACCCAGGCAGACGAAAAATCTGAAGAAGAGCTTCAGGTGGTTCATAAACTGTTCATGGAGCATCTGGACGTTGATGAAGAAATCGCAGTAATTCTGGCGCAGGAAGGCTTTTCAAGCCTTGAAGAAATTGCATATGTACCTCCGCAGGAGTTGATTGACATTGAAGAGTTTGATGAAGAGATTGTTGAAGAATTACGTGGCCGCGCACGTGATGTGTTGTTGACTCGTGCTATTGTAGATGAAGAAGAGTTAAGTGATGCCAAACCTGAAGATGATTTGCTGGGAGTGGATGGCATGGATGAAGATCTTGCAAAAATTCTTGCCAGTCATGATGTGGTGACGCGTGATGATCTTGCGGAACTGGCAACAGATGAACTAATGGAGCTTGGAAAAGTGGATGAGGAAAGGGCGGGAAGCCTGATCATGAGTGCACGTGCACACTGGTTTGCAGACGAGCAGCAAGGTTAAT
>DAOWEP010000134.1 GCA_030638455.1 Gammaproteobacteria bacterium | reverse complement strand
GAGAGAAGCTTTCCCTGTCATGATCCTGATTGCCTTTCCAAATCAATTCCCTTAACACAGCAAGCGCCTGTTCACCCTGATTTATATTGATATAGGCTATCGCCTGCTTTTCCTGCATCCAGTGCAGGAAAGATTCTGGCAGGCTGCCTTGCTTATATTGCTGTTGTAGCAAAACAAGCCGATTGATCGCAGCATCCCAGTTATTTTGCTGTGCATACAGATCTATCCGCTTACGCTCCCACTGAATCCATTCCTTCGTCTTCAAATGCGGATCAGGCTGATGGCGATCCAGCACCTGCAATGCAAGGCCTGGCGCTCCACTTTTTGCGAGCGTATTGATCTCCTGTAATACATCGTCCGAATACGCCGGGAAGCACAGGAAAACCATTACCATTCCCTTTACCAGTACAACCAGTATTTTTCTTTTTAGTGATAGCATTCTTTTTGGAAGCCACATTGTACGAAAATCTTCTCTCCAGAAACAAAAAAGGGCGCCCCTGTTACGGGAACGCCCTTTTTGTGTTTGTATCTTTTACTCTGCGCCTTACTTTGCCACTTACTTCGCTACAAAAAATTGAACCCGGTAACTGCCCTGATTCATCTTGTTTCTGCATACTCGTGACAAGACTTAGCGTTTTTGCAGCTTTTCCTTGATACGTGCTGCCTTGCCCTGAAGACCGCGCAAGTAATAAAGCTTGGCCTGACGCACATCGCCTCGACGCTTGATTTGAATTGAATCAATCAATGTACTATGGGTCTGAAACACACGTTCTACACCTTCGCCATGAGAGATCTTGCGGACGGTAAATGCTGAATTTATTCCACGATTGCGTTTGGCAATCACAACACCCTCAAATGCCTGAAGACGTTCGCGAGTACCTTCTTTTACTTTTACCTGGACCACAACAGTATCACCCGGGTTAAAATCCGGAATCTCGGTTTTGATCTGTTCCTTGTCCAGCGCTTCAATAATATTATTCATAACTCAACCTCTATTTATCCAAATTTTCATGTTCTTTAATAAATTCATCCAGCAACTGCTGCTGTTCCTTGCTCAATTCTTTTTCCTTTAACAAATCCGGTCTACGTAACCAGGTTCTGCCTAGTGCCTGCTTTTGTCGCCAGCGGGCAATCTCTTTGTGGTTCCCTCCCAGCAACACTTCAGGTACCTGCATCCCGTCCAGATCCTCCGGACGCGTGTAATGCGGATAATCCAGCAGGCCATCCATGAAGGAATCCTGCAATGCTGATTCCTCATCCCCAAGCGCGCCGGGTTGCAACCGGGTAACCGCATCGATGACTACCATTGCGGCAGACTCTCCGCCACTTAGTACATAGTCACCAATAGACCATTCTTCATCGACCTCCCTTTCAAGCAGGCGCTCATCAATCCCTTCATAACGCCCTGCCAATAATACCATGTTCTGGCCTGCAAGCTCCTGCACACCCTGTTGATCCAGTTTTCTGCCCTGAGGGCTGAGGTAGATCACCTTGCTATCTATCCCTGTTTCAGCCTGGGCCTTCTTTCTGGCAGCGTGTATTGCCTCTCGAACCGGCTCTACCTTCATGAGCATTCCCGGCCCACCGCCATAAGGACGGTCATCCACTGTCCTGTGCCGGTCCTTCGTATAATCTCTCGGGTTCCAGCAAGCTAACTGTAGCAAGCCCTTTTCCTGAGCACGCCGGACAATGCCATATTGCCCAAATGACTGCACCATCTCCGGGAACAGTGTGACTACATCAATTCTCATCGTTAGCGTGGCCTGACTAGCATTTCCGGGCTAAAACTCCGGATCCCACTCTACCCGTAAAATTCCGTTTTCTCTATCCAGCTCAGTTACCACATCCGGGCGAATATAGGGGATCAGCCTTTCCTTGTCTCCCTTCACTACCAAAACGTCATTGGCACCTGTTTCAATCAAATTACTTACTACACCCAGCTCTATCCCATCGGTAGTGACTACTTTCAAACCTTCCAGCTCTGACCAGTAGTACTCACCCTTCGGCAATTCGGGCAGTTGCTCTTGCCGTATTGCTATATTCGCACCTACCAGGGCACTGGCTGCATCCCTGTCTGTATATCCCTTGAATTTTGCTACAACCCCTTTTCCATGAGGACGGCCATCGATTAAATCCAGTGGCTGCCACTCTCCCTGTAATTCAATATACAGTGGCTTGTATTGCAATATATTCTCTCTTGGTTCGGTGTGAGAAAACAGCTTAACCCAACCATTTACACCGAACAGGCCAGATACCCGGCCCATCGTAATCATTTCTGATTCTTGATCTGCTGCATCCGTCATCATTACCTGGATTGAAAGACCAAAACCGAAGGTTCCAGGCTATTATTTCGGGTTACTACTAATAGATCCAGAACCAAAAGCCTGCTCTTAAGCAGCAGCTGCGGCATCCTTAATCAGCTTTGCAACCCGTTCAGAAGGCTTGGCTCCCCTGGCAACCCAGTGATCAACCCTTGAAGTGTCCAACCTCAGACGCTCTGCCGAACCTTTAGCTACAGGATTAAAAAACCCGATACGCTCGATATAACGGCCATCGCGGCGGTTACGGCTATCTGTAACAACTACATGATAAAAAGGGCGTTTTTTTGCGCCACCACGGGACAGACGAATAGTTACCATTACTCTTTAATCCTCAAACTTGCTTCCTGAAAACCGACCAGATCAAGCTTCTACACATGCAGGCCGGGGAATCGGGCAATTCTACGCGAATTTCAGCAAATGTGAAGAGGTATGCTCATGTTTAATACACACAAACCCAATATGCCCTTATAAAATAAACAGTAATTATTTCAGAATATTGCCGATACAGTGCTTAATAGCCATAAACATTGGTTTTCATTGATAATTTTATTTTACAGGTGTTCGTCAACCCGTATACCCATATGGATATAATAAACCGCCAAAGTATAACAAAACGGATTCTGATCCCTGTTATTTTATCTCTAGCCGCAATTACCGGCCTTGCCGTAGTGGGTGCCTATTGGCAAAAAAGTCAGGGCTTCTCACAAAAAGCGAATGAACAGGTTGCCCATATCAACCACCTGCTGGAAACCGCCATCGAGAATGACAGTCAATTAATGAATGCCCTTCTTGATTCAATAGAAAGAAATCGTGAAATACAACAGGCATGGCTAGATCAGGATAAAGATGCATTATTGCAAACCACAAAGCACCTGTTTCAACAAATCCGTTCACAATATCAAATCACGCATTTTTATTTTATTGGTCTCGACAAAGTATGCTTCTTTCGTGCACACAACCCAACGCATTCAGGTGACTTAATAACAAGATTCACAATGCAACAGGCCTCAGATACCGGTACGCCTACACAAGGTATCGAGCTTGGGACATATGGAACCTTCACCCTGAGGGTTATACGACCCTGGTATATTGATGGACAATTGGTTGGTTACATTGAACTTGGAGAAGAGAGTTCAAACATTCTTGATAAGTTGAATCATAGTAACTCCACCCAACTGCTCGTCACTATAGATAAAAGATTCCTGGACCAGAAAAAATGGGAAGCTGGACAGAAAATACTTGGTCACAAAGACAAATGGGAACGATTCTCCGACTTCACTATTTCACAAGGCTATTCACATGAGGAAGGGAATGATAATAAAGCCGAGATCACCCCGGATTTTGAACGCCAATTAAATACTCTACAAAATTCAGGCATTGATACACATGCAGAATATTTACAATATCAGCTCCATGCCATCCCTCTTCTGGATACAGCAAAACACAGGGTTGGAAACATATTTACCATTCATGATAATTCCGAAAACCAGGAAGTACTGAACACCTATGTCACTATAATGGTATCCATAGCCGTCTTTATTACAGCAATAGTTTCAGTATTCTTCTTCCGGTATACAACGAGAATAGAATCAGGCCTTAACCAGTCAAGGGAAATGACTGAAAAGGCAGCGGATGAAAAGATCGAGGCACTGGCAAGTGCGAATGAATTTAAAACCTCCTTCCTTGCCAATATGAGCCACGAGATCCGAACACCACTAAATGGTATTTCCGGTATGCTGCAACTACTCCAGATAACAGAACCACTTACTGAAGAGCAAAAGAATTTTATCGAAATAGCAATGAGCTCAGAAGATTTGCTCATGACTCTACTCAATGACCTGCTGGATATCTCCAAGGCAGAGGCAGGCAAACTCAGACTGGAAAATATTAACTTTGACATTATCAAGCTAAGCAATGATGTAATAGCCATTTTCCAACCACTGGCCAAACAAAAAGGTATTTCCCTGAAAAATATTATTAGTCCGGAGGCCCCCAGGTTCATTAATAGTGACCCTACCCGAACCCGACAGATTCTTAACAATTTAATAAGTAACGCTATAAAATTTACGGAACAGGGCGAAGTAAAACTGGAAATTAAATCGATAATGCCCAATGAGAATTTTCATACATTGTTATTTGAGGTAACTGATACCGGCATTGGCATAGACCCGGACAAGAAAGACCTTATTTTCGACTCCTTTACCCAGGCAGATGATTCCACAACACGTCAATATGGTGGCACAGGATTGGGACTTACCATAACAAAACATCTTATAAATATGATGGGTGGTGAGATATATGTAAAAAGCGCCCCTGAAGAAGGAACTACATTTTCATTCACAATCCCTATGCAAGAGACAGAACAAGTGTACACAGAAAGGCTGGGCTATATGCAAAACAAAGATATTAGGGTTCTGCATGTCAGTCACAATATCTATCATTGCCAGTCAATTAGCTCAATACTAAGCGAGGCGGGTATTTCCAATTGTTTCGAAAGTGTAGATAACTGTGTTGACAAACTCCTCTCTGCAATCGGGGAAGATGACCCTTTCCATATCGTAATCCTGGACACCATGAGCCTCAGTAAAAAGGAAATAAAACTAGCGGAAACCATCAAGGAAAATGAAGCCCTGAAAGATACACACTTAATCCTGCTGGTAAAAACAGGGATTCGCGGAGATGCGAGTGAAGCACGAAAATCCGGATTCCAGGGCTACCTGACCAGCCCCATGGACAGCCAGCAAATACTCAAGTGCATAAACGCTATTATTGGGCTTCCCGAAGTACGACAACAGAATATCCTCGTTACCAAACACTTCCTGGATGACCTGGAAAACAATGATAGCTCCTGAATCTCTGTATTAAGGAGTTCCTGTTTAATTTAATTAAACATGGATTGCGTTGCAAATATTAGGACACTACACTAGTCAAAACGGCATACCACCTGGTGGCATCTGGCCTTTCAACCCCCTGAGCATTTTTGTCATCCCGCCCTTAGACATTTTTTTCATCATCTTTTGCATCTGGGTAAACTGCTTGAGGAGCTTGTTTACATCCTGCACCTGGGTACCGGAACCGGCTGCAATTCTTTTCTTGCGCGAGCCTTTTATGACGGCAGGAAACTCACGTTCCCTGGGTGTCATTGAATTGATAATGGCAACCAGCCTGCCCATGTCCTTGTCATTCACCTGGGACCTGGCGGCCTGAGGAATACCAGACATGCCAGGTAGTTTTTCCATTAAACTCGCAACGCCACCCATCGATGACATCTGCTGTAATTGATCACGAAAATCTCCCAGATCAAATCCCTTACCCTTCTTGAGTTTCCTGGCTAGCTTGGCCGCCTTTTTCTTATCGACCTTCTGCTCCGCCTCTTCTACCAGGCTAAGCACATCCCCCATACCGAGAATGCGTGAGGCAACACGATCCGGGTGAAAGGCTTCAAGCGCCTCGGTTTTTTCACCTACCCCGAGGAATTTGATTGGTTTACCGGTAACATGACGGATCGACAGGGCCGCACCACCCCGCGCATCACCATCTGTTTTGGTAAGCACTACCCCGGTAAGCGGCAAGGCTTCATTAAATGCATGCGCAGCATTTGCCGCATCCTGACCGGTCATACTATCCACAACAAACAATGTTTCCACCGGGTTAATTGCGGCATGAACACGCTGGATTTCATCCATCATTTCATTATCGATATGCAGACGTCCTGCGGTATCGACAATCACCACGTCTTTAAATTTCTTGCGGGCATAGTCAATGGCACTGCTGGCAATATCGACAGGGTCCTGGGAGCTATCACTGGGATAAAACTCGGCGCCCACTTCCCCGGCGAGAGTTTGTAGCTGGTCGATCGCGGCTGGACGGTAGATATCACAACTTACTACCAATACAGATTTCTTAGCTCTTTCTTGCAGCCATCGTGACAACTTGGCTACAGTAGTGGTTTTACCCGCACCCTGAAGCCCTGCCATGAGAATGACTGCGGGTGGCTGAACATTCAGGTTCAATTCATCACAGGCATCACCCATGACGTGCACCAGTTCATCACTGACGATCTTGACGAGCGCCTGCCCCGGAGACAGGCTGGTGAGCACCTCATTACCAACCGCCCGAGTTCGTATACGCTCAATAAATTCACGCACCACAGGCAAGGCAACATCTGCCTCCAGAAGCGCCATTCTAACCTCACGCAAGGTATCCTTGACGTTATCTTCAGTCAGCCGACCCTGCCCGCGCAGATTTTTGACCGTACGTCCCAGACGCTCGCTCAGTGAATCAAACATATATTTTCCTATATATTACAGTAAGTTATAATGTTTCGTTCTTTACGAAAGACATAGCTGAAAGACCTCATTAATGGAGGCTAGCTACTCTCATAAATCTTTCAAAGTGGGATTATAACTGGAAAACTTCGTCACCGAACAGTTGATGTATTTCTCTGTCCGTAATCATCTTACGGCATTCTGTCATGGTTTCATCTTCAGAACCGGGTTTAAGATGGGTAATGTATATGCTAGGGCTGTGTTTTAACTTGGTGAGATCAGTAGCCAGCAAACTTGGGCAATAGTGGCGAGACAGCTTGCTAAGCTCAAGCTCTCGATTGGGAAATGCCGTCTCAATAATTAACATATCAAGAGACGTATGCTTATTCAGACCTTCCCATAAACTACCATTGGACGTGGTATCTGTACAAAATGCAAATGAACCTTTAGGGGACTCCACGCGATAGGCAACAGTAGGCACCACATGATTTACCGGGATCATCTCAAACGTACATTCTCCTATATCCACCAGTTCACCAGGTTCCATTATCTGGAATTTCATCACCGGTTTTTCAGGTGTAGGGATAGCAGAAAAATCAGGCCAGATAATATTATTGAAAACATGCTCACGTAACGCCTTCACGGTATCTTTGCTTCCATGCACAACCAAAGGTGCCCCCTGCGCAAGCACCTCGAAAATAGTGTCAATCATCAAGGGCAATGCTGCAATATGATCCATATGAGTGTGAGTGATAAATACATTTCTGATCTTGCGCATTTGCTCAAGATCAAGATCACCCACCCCGGTTCCTGAATCTATTAGAATAGAATCCTGCAACAACAGCGAGGTAGTCCTGCGACTTGCCCCGATGCCACCGCTACAGCCTAATATTTTTATTTTCATCTAGCACTATTTCCAATAATTCTTTCTGACAGCCTTTGTACTTTCAAGAATGGCATAAACCACTGATAAAAAAGAGGCATTATTTCACAGAAACCCTCACTCATAATGTATATTATTTATACAATGCAATATTATCCTTAGGCTATTTACAGCCAGATTTTTATCTGCTGGCATAATAAACACCCCTAGAATGATATTTTTTATACTAATTATCTAATAATAGTCACTAATATCAGGAAATACAGATACATTTACTTGCAGGTGACTGGAATGTCATACAAACTTGTCAGCAATTCATAATATTTTCATATAAATACTTCAAAACTAACCAATATAGATTATCCGGTTTATGAGCCATTACATCATTAACATTCTTTCAGTTTCGCTATATCTGGTAACCGCAATACTATTGGCAACCAGGTTGGCAAAAACCAGTAAAGGTCAGACACAACCTAAAACCAGCATCCTGATTTTGGGACTGAGTGCTGTGATTTTGCATAGCTCATTACTATACAACCAGATCATTGGTCCTGAAGGCATCAACCTCGGCATCTTCAATGCGCTGTCGCTAATTAGCGGACTGATGGCCTTATTACTACTGGTGGCTTCATTTACGAAGCCTGTCGAGAATCTGGGTATCGCATTATTACCTCTGGCCGCCATTAACATCATGCTGGAAATCAGTTTCCCTTCCAGCCACATAATCAGTGGGTCATGGCAATTACAGGCCCATATCCTGATTTCAATTATTGCCTACAGCTTGTTAAGCATCGCCATGGTTCAGGCTATTTTGCTGGCCATACAGGACCAGCATCTTCGTAATCGCAAACCCGGTGGATTTATACAGGCACTGCCCCCCCTCAAAACCATGGAATCCCTGTTATTCCAGATGATCGGGATCGGCTTTATCCTGTTAACCATAGGGCTGATAATAGGTACACTTTTTATTGAAGATATATTTGCAGAGCATTTGGCGCACAAGACGATTCTGTCCATTATTGCCTGGGTGCTGTTTGCGATTTTATTGTGGGGGAGAATCAAGTTTGGTTGGCGTGGACGTACCGCTATACGCTGGACACTGGGAGGCTTTTTTACCTTGATGTTGGCCTATTTCGGCAGCAAGTTTGTGCTGGAACTGATTCTGGGTAGATAAGGAATAACCAGTGTTGATTTGCGGCATTCTATTGCCACTGTGAGTGCTTTGCACGAATTGGACTTTCTTCCAAGACAAGGCAAAAATCAGCGAAGAAGCGCAGCTTAACACGTAGTAAGTGAGCATTCTGAACTGGTTTTTAACGCCGAATTGGGAGAAAAGACTTTCGTGCAAAGCACTTACTATAATATTGTTATTAATTCCGGTGTATACTTACTTTAGTACTACTTCAAAGGCAACATGAGGTCTATCCTTCATTGGATGATATCCCGTTAAGCATACTATTCGGTTTACTGTTTTTTCTGATTCTGCTCTCTGCATTTTTCTCTAGCTCTGAAACGGGCCTGATGACCCTGAATCGTTACCGACTTAAACATCTGGCTAAAAACAAGCATCGAGGCGCAATGCGAGTCTCGCGCTTGCTGGAAAAACCGGACAAACTGATTGGCCTGATCCTGCTAGGCAACAATGCCGTTAATCTTGCGGCGGCATCGATCACTACCATCATTGCTTTACGTTTGGGTGGCGAAGCGGCCATTGCAATAGGCACGGGCTTACTGACACTGGTCGTCCTGATCTTTGCGGAGGTAACACCTAAAACCCTGGCGGCATTACACCCGGAGAAAATTGCGTTTCCGGCAAGCCTGATATACATACCTTTACTCAAACTGCTCTATCCAATTGTCTGGTTGGTCAACCTGATGGCCAGTCTTATTTTTCGCATATTAGGCATTTCATCCCACGAAAAAAATAATCTAAGCCTTAGCAACGAAGAATTACGCAGTGTGGTAAATGAAGCGGGTACAATGATCCCTCAACGACACCAACAGATGCTGTTAAGTATTCTTGATCTGGAAAAGGTCACCGTTGAAGATATTATGGTTCCACGTAATGAAATAGCGGGTATCGATATTGAAGATGACTGGGACGATGTAACGGACCAGCTAATAAACAGTCTATATACAAAAATACCGGTATACAGAACCAATATTGATAATGTCATAGGGTTTCTTCATCTACGCAAGGTCTCCCGTTTACTTCAACAAGGTGAATTTACCCAGGAAGATTTACAAAAAATAGTAAGTGAAGTTTATTTCATTCCTGAAGCGACCCCACTAAACAAGCAGTTGCTGAATTTCCAACGGGAAAAAAACAGGATAGGCCTGGTGGTGGATGAATACGGAGATATTCAGGGGCTGGTAACACTGGAAGATATTCTTGAAGAAATCGTGGGTGAATTCACGACTGACCCGGCCAACCTTAGCAAGGATATACACCCCCAGGAAGACGGCAGTTATCTGGTTGACGGCAGTATCAATGTAAGAGAAATGAACAGAATGTTAAAATGGCAACTACCCACTGACGGCCCAAAGACACTAAATGGTTTGGTACTGGAATATATGGAAACCATACCAGAACCAGGCACCAGCTTGTTACTCGACGGATACCCTGCAGAAATCATCCAGATAAAGGACAACGCAGTCAAAACAATAAAAATACACCCAAGGCTTGCAACGAAAGAACCCGGCTCTAATTCGTCATCCAGCTAAAACTCACTACACCTTGCACTCTGGGAATGTAGATATAACACCATCATCCTGCTCTGGATTATTATTAGCCTTTAATAACGTGTGCCTTTTCTCATCTTACAGAATTTTTACAGGTAAAATCCTGAAAACGCACTATATTAGTGTTAATAAATAGACTCATTGTGTCAAAAAAGATGCTCGCTATAATTCAGTTATAACCCCTTCAGTTATAACCAGGAACAATAACGATCCGGAGATAATCAGAAGTGCATAAATTAACCCTGTCCTTCAAGGGCAGGACACTAAAAGTATTCCATATTACAGGCAATCAAACCCTGATTGGCCGTAGTCCGGATTGCGATATACCAATAGACAATCTGGCTGTAAGCCCCACTCACGCTCGCGTTTCTTTTGAGAATGACGAAGTAACCATTACTGACATAAGTAATGACAAAACCCTTCGGGTAAACGACAAGAAAACAGATAAACATACCCTGGCGCATGGTGATGTTATCCAGATAGGAAAACATACCTTAACCTATACTGTTGAAGTGAGCACACTGGATGAGTCCTCTTTTACAAACACATCTGCAGAAAATTTATCTAATGTAAGCGGCTGGTTACAATTTATGAGCGGGCCAAAACTTGGACGCACCATGCGACTGGATCGAGCACTGACACGGCTAGGAAAAACAGGAAAACAAAGTGCCATGGTTGCAAGCAGAAACGGGCAATACTATATTTCCCATCTTGAGGGAGAGCAATGCACAAAAGTAAAAGGCAGGGATATTGGAGAACAAAGCGTGCAACTCAAGGAAGGAGATACTGTACAAATCGGTGATATCAAGATGATGTTTTTTACCAGCAAATAAGTCAATAAGAGGAAGATATCTAAGGGGAAAGACCATGAATGATGCAAACCAAGAAGAGAACCGTCACTTTAGCAGAATACCTTTTGATTCAGCAGTCAAGATTATCAAGGGGAATGAACATTGGAACAGCACTTTACTGGATATTTCACTCAAGGGAGCCCTGGTGGCCAAACCGGAAGAATGGAGCGGTGCCATTGAAGATACCTGCATCCTTGAAATCACCCTGAGCACAGATCTGGATATACGTATGGAAACCACCGTTGTCCACATAGAAGGCGATCAGATAGGATTTCGTTGCGAACACATTGACCTGACCAGCATCTCGCATCTTCGCAGGATAGTAGAATTAAATACAGGTGATGAGGAACTCCTTTCCCGAGAGCTCCATGCCTTGATAAGCAAATAGCAATCCATCCAGATGTTAATTTCCTGAAGCTAACATCCCGCCATACTCATTTAACTGCTCAGCTGTAAGCAGGAATACCCCATGCCCCCCTCGCTCAAACTCCAGCCACATGAATGGTATTTCGGGGAATCTTTCCACAAGGGCATCTTCACTGTTTCCAACCTCAACCACCAGAATTCCATTGGGCTCCAGGAAAGCTGCTGACTGCCTGAGGATTGTTATTGTAGCGTCCAGACCTTCCTTACCAGACTCCAGCCCAAAGGCAGGTTCATGCATATACTCCCTGGGCAACTGCTCCATCTCCTGCTTCGATACATAAGGGGGATTGCTCACAATAATATTGTACGTCTGCCCGGAAAGGTTTGAGAATAAGTCAGATTTCACAGGAAAAACCCTGTCATTCATTTCATGGCGCTCTATATTAATGCGAGCCACTTGCAGGGCATCATCCGACAAATCTACGGCATCTACGACAGCTTCCGGAAATGCATAGGCAGAGGCAATGGCAATACACCCGCTACCCGTGCATAGATCCAGAATCCGATTAACCCTGCCCTCCTTTACCCACGGCGAAAATCTTTCCTCAATTAATTCTGCAATTGGCGAACGGGGTATCAGGACCCTTTCATCCACATAAAACGATAGACCTGAAAACCATGCCTCATTGGTCAGATAGGCTGCCGGCTTCTGCTCGATAATTCTTTGCTCAAGAACTTGTAATATGGCTTGCTTATCATTTTCTGGTAAATCGGCCTGTAAATCCTCAGGCGCCAGATCATGGGATAAATTCAAGGTATGTAATATCAGATAGGTGGCTTCATCCAGAGCATTATCTGTTCCATGCCCATAAAACAGATCGGCACTACCGAGCTTTCTGGCACCCCAGTCCATGAAGTCCTGAATTGTTGAAAGCTGCTCAATCGTTTCTTTATCACCATGCATTACAGATAGCCCCTTTAGCTCTTACAGGATGACTCTTGCGGGCCTTCCTTTCCTGAATTTCCCTTCCTGTATTGCCCTTCATGATATACGATATGCACATTATCAAACCATCATTATTTGGGTCCCACTGGAAACATTGCCTTGTAGAACAAATGTTATGCATATAAAAAAGGTTCATGGTAACTCAAATACAATCCAGGTCATTTTTCTTACGCTGGCAATGGCACTATGGTTAGGCGCGAATCTTGCAGGATGCACAGACCAACGGCATCCTCCTCAAATATCAGGCACACTTCTACCTGAACCCAAACCTCTTGAGCCTTTCCAGCTAACCGACCATAAGGGAAAACGCTTTGATAAGGAAAATACAAAGGGATACTGGACATTTATCTTTTTTGGGTACACCAGCTGTCCTGACGTGTGCCCTGCCACATTGTTTCAGTTCAAACAAATCGCTTCCAGACTTGAGAAAACAGGGGTCGCCGCCCAGAATACACAATTTGTTCTGGTATCCGTGGATCCAGAACGGGACTCTGAAAAACATCTGGAGAAATATATACACTATTACCATAAAGACTTTATTGCACTTACAGGCAGCCATGAACAAATTAAAGCGCTTGCTTCACAGCTAGGTATTTTTTATATGCGCAATATCTCACAAAATGATGGCAACAGTAGCGAGAACTACCTGATTGATCATAGTGCTGCTATCATGCTGCTTGATCCTGATAGCAAACTACATGCCCTTTTTGGGGCGCCCCATTCGGCAGAAAAAATCACCGCTGATTTCCTGAAAATCAGGGAACACTTTGAGAACTGATAATACCTAAAATGCGTTTCTTACATACCCCATTAACTTCAACCAAAGCTATAACGATTTATCTGCTGTGCCTGTTTCAACCAGCAATATCCCTGGCCACAGAAAATGCACTTATAATAACCAATGCCTGGATACAGGAAGCGCCACCAAATACAAAAATCATGGCCGGTTATATGTCCCTAACCAACAACAGCAATGAGCCAGTTACAATAAGATCAATTACCAGCCAATCGTTCGGAAAGATCGAACCCCACAGAACCCTGCACAAAGACGGGATAGCAAAAATGGTTTCGCTGAAAAAACTGACCGTCCCGGAACAGGGGTCTATTACCTTTAAACCCGGCAGTTACCATCTCATGATGTTCTCCCCAGAAAAACCATTGCTAAGTGGAGATACGGTAACCGTCTCATTTCAGCTTGATAATCATCCTGCTATCAATCAGCGTTTTCTGGTCCGTCGGGAACCAGCAATAGCTGAAAAGAAAGATCATCATCATTAATACTGACTGAAAAGCAACCCGCTACCATGATCAAGTCCTTGATTTCATATTTTCAATACATCATCCCTCACCACCTGTTGTCCCGCCTGATGCGACGTATCATGCACTCTAAACACTTCCCTTTCAGGGACCTGTTTACAAAAATATATATCAGCATTTACAAGGTAAACATGCAGGAGGCAATTGAGCCTGATTATACCAACCGACAGGTTTATCCCGATTTTAACAGCATATTTACACGGCCATTACGCCCGGAAGCACGCCCGATTGTTGAAAGCAACAATCAGATTGCATGCCCGGTAGATGGCACCGTTAGCCAGTCAGGCGATACCGAAGGGAATCAAATACTTCAGGCAAAAGGACATTCCTATACACTGGAGCAATTACTTGGAGGATCCGAAACACTAACCCAATTTTTCGAGGGCGGATGTTATTCCACATTATACCTGTCTCCACGTGACTACCACCGGATCCATATGCCGCTAAAAGGACGGCTTGAGCAAATGATTCATATTCCAGGTCGGCTCTTCAGTGTTTCACCCACGACCGTCAATACTATTCCCGGCCTGTTTGCACGAAATGAAAGAGTGGTTTGTATTTTTGAAACTACCGCCGGACCTATGGCGGTCATCATGGTCGGCGCTATTTTTGTGGGTTCAATTGAAACGGTCTGGGCAGGTGAAATTACCCCACCCAAAGGGAAAAGTATTTCCATAACTGATTACAAATCCTCTAATTCATCCGTTATGCTGGAGCAGGGGCAGGAACTAGGTCGCTTTAACATGGGCTCTACGGTTATACTTTTGTTTGGTAGAAACAAAATACAATGGATAGATAGCCTGCACCCCAGACAAACCGTGCAAATGGGGCAACTCATTGGCGAATTGATTAAATAGCTCCCTTTAAGAGGAGCAGCACTACCGGATATATTTCTCTGGTGTACTAACAGTCATTT
This sequence comes from Gammaproteobacteria bacterium, assembly GCA_030638455.1. Lineage (GTDB taxonomy): Bacteria > Pseudomonadota > Gammaproteobacteria > DAOWEP01 > DAOWEP01 > DAOWEP01. The sequence goes on along the minus strand of DAOWEP010000134.1, from coordinate 9,313 downwards.
AATATAGACCCTGTAAACCCACTAACATTTAGTGTTTTTTATTTTCAGACTTAATAAGCTAAAAACTGCTTGTGAGAAAACTGACGGCCAAACTATATGATACCTTTCTTATCAAAGAAGGAGAGGCAGCCCCTCTGGTTCACTTCTGGCTTATCTTTATGCTCACACTGGGCATTGGGCTTGCGATAGGACGGGCTTCAGCAGACGCCCTTTTTCTCTCGCGTTACGGGATTGAATATCTACCCGTAATGTATGTTGTACTGGCTCCGACACTTGCTATCATCAGCATCGGATATGCGGCCATGGCAGACCACATGCCTCCGGAAAAGTTTTTCCGGCTTATTCTAATCGGGCTTTTTGTCATTGTATTTGCAAGCTGGATATTGATATACAATACCGACATCACTTACATATATCCCGTCTATTTTCTTGTACATAAGGTTGCTTCAGAGCTCCTGTTAGTACATGGCACCCTGTATCTGGCACATAATTTTAATACTCTTCAGGCAAAACGCCTGTTTCCACTGATTTTTGCCGGCGAACAATTAGGGAGCATCCTTGGAGGACTTTTTGTATCTACCACTTCAACATTTCTTGATACACGATTACTCCCCCTGATATGGGCCATATTAATGATGGCCGGAGTATATCAATTGTATCTCTGGCATCGTAAGCACGGCAAATCTCCCCATTTCTTCACTACCCGACAATCAGGACCAAAAATCAAAATGGCAGTCAAATCAGCCTATCAAGGTTTGATATTTACACGCGAGTCCCCCTTGCTACGTAACGCATCCATTTCACTATTTTTTCTCGTCATTGTTTTCTATATATTGACATATAGTACAAATAAGATTTTTACAGCCCGTTTTCCTGATGAGCAATCGCTAGCTGGCTTTCTTGGTTTACTAACCGTAGCAACCAGCATTATCACATTAAGCATTCAGGTGTTTCTAACCAATAAACTTATTGATAAATACGGGATTCGCAAGCTAAACAGCATATTCCCCATCACTACTGCAGCAGCAACCGGCCTGTTACTCACAAGCTTTTCGCTCCCCATCGCGGTCCTTGTAAGCATAGGAAGAGACAGCCTGTTAAATGCGCTACAGAACCCCCTAAGGTCAATCTTCCTGAACGCCTTGCCTGGATATATACAGGGAAGAGCACGGGCAGTATCAATTGCCTTCGTGATGCCAATAGCACTGTTAATCTGTGGTGCCATGTTATGGGGAATGCAATATCTGCATGACTCCAGATATATTTTGATTCCAGGTCTTTTCGCAGCAATTGCTTTCCTGGCTTTTAGTTTAAGAACAAATAAAACCTATACCAACGAAATAACAACCCACCTGAAGAATCGTCTTTTTATCCCAGGGCAGGAAAAAAACAAATTTAAACTTGCTCTTGACGAAAATGCCCTTGAGTCTTTAAAAAATATTTTTATAAAATTACCAAAGGCTCGTGCCCATGCGCTGACATTACTCGCAACCCACTTCCCGGCACAGTCTGTTGATTTTGTTGTCCCAAGGCTAAACGAGATATCTGCCCCGATTATAGACAAATTCCTGCATGCGCTTTTCATTGAGAACAATAGCCCCCTGCCATACGAGGTCCTGGCTAAATTTCCTATGAAAGATGATCACCTAAAGGCTACTTTAATAAAGCTTTTGTCCGCTAAAGAATATCCGGAAGCAATAATTCTTGCCGAACAAAATATTGCCTCAGAAAACCCAAGGATACGGGTTGCCTCAATTTATGCCTTAATAAAGGGCCTTGACTACCCTCAAGATAAACTCGTGATGGCATGGAAAAGCCTACTCAGTGGAACAATATCAGAAAAATTATCGTCACTGGATCTGCTGCCTGTCATCGATATAATAAAAAACACACATGTAACCGACCTGACATCTGAAATCTTTAATACAATTGAAGCGCTACTCAAAAACGAAGAACCATCAATACCTGCACGTACCCTTATGATGCTTCCTGACACCTTACTCGATACTACAGAAAAAGAGAAAGGAGAAAAGCTTAAGGAAGCCACATTTAACTGCGTACAGAAACTGGCCACGCAATCAGACCCGTGGTTACGTTGTGCAGCAGCTTATGGACTGAGATTTATTCATAAAGAAAATCGTCATGAAATGTCATTTCAATTACTTAATGACAGCCATGACTCGGTACGATCAAAGGCCTTATCAATACTTGAAAGCATTGAAGGTGACCTTGATTTTGCCCTGAACACAGGCGTACTAAAAGGCAATAGCACACCGAGAGCGCAATCCGCCATTCTTGAAGTAGCTATAAATATGGAACTTATCTCTATTTACAAGCTAAAGAAACTTGCACTCGATTACGTAAATAAGGCCAGAAAATATCAGCATGGGAGATCCATATTACTGAATAGCGGCATCTCATCCCCGGAAGAAAAAATCTTTTCTATTATACTAAAAGAAAGAAGTACCCAGTACGCCGACCTGGCACTTCAGTCATTAACTCCGCTATATGCACCTGAACAAATTACAGTCATCCGGGCAAGTCTAAACAGCGGAAACAGTCGCCATATTGCCAATGCATGTGAAATACTGGACAGCATCCAGAACCAGCCGGCCGCCCAGGCCATCCTTTCTCTGTTACAAGAAACTGATACAATAAATATAAACCGTACAAATGAATTCAACACCATTGATGACGTGTTAAACTGGGCCGCCAGATCATATGACCCATGGGTATCACATGTTGCCGGAATTTTGCAGGAGGGTCCTATGTTAGACAAAGAATCGAGAGATTTAATTGAGCATATCTCGCTTCTCAAACAAACAGACATATTCTCTGAGGTGTCTACAGATGATTTATTGTTTGTAGCTCAGGAAGTAGAAGAGATACGTTATTTCGCTGGTGATCGTGTATTTGATATTAATGAAGCAGGCAGACATTTATATATTATAATCCATGGGAAAATTGGATTATCAACTTCTCCTGACCCTGAATCAACAGATTATTTTACTGTTCTCGAGCCAGGCTCAAGCTTTGGAGAAATGAATTTACTCGACAACCTGCCCCGTTCGGCAACAGCACATGTAATTGAGGATTCGGTCTTACTTACACTGGAAAAAAACAGATTAATCGGACTACTGAAATCCTACCCGGAACTCTCCCTCGGAATACTTCGTGAGATGTCTTTAAAAATCAGGGAGCGTCATAATAGCCAATGAGAAAACATAGCCAAATAAATTACCACCCGTCATATCAGTCCATCCTGGTATTTTTGTGCCTGATTACCCTTTCAATTTCTGTCAATGCTCAGGAAGACAACTCAAAGAAATCGCCTCATTACACAACGGCAGGTTTTTTTGATATCCATGTATGCAACTGGCCTGATCGCCCAACATTTTTTCTCTCTCTTTTTTCTACAGAAAGGTTTTCCGAAATTAGCCGTATTGAGGTCTTCTACCCTAATAACGAGAAATTGACTGAACTTGATCTTGAGCGCTACAGGCTTGTTACAGAAAAGGCGAAGCCTGAAAAAAGGGTGTTTATGAAACAAGCACCCATACCAGACAATGCCCCAAGCGGATGGTACTCAACAAAAATTACATTACAAGATGGCAGTTATATTCGTTCAAAAGATTATGTCCAACCAACAACACTGAAAAAGCCAGGCCAACTTATACCAAGCAATGCCAACAACCCTGTTCCAATGCCTGATTCACTTCAGTGGAGAGCGGTTGATGGCGCAAAATACTATCAGGTGTTCCTGCGTGACATGTGGGATGAAGGAAAAATAATCTTCACGTCAGACCTGATTAGCACCACGAAAATAAGGATCCCGAAAGGAATGCTGGAACCCGGCGGTTACTATACATGGAAAGTCCATGCTCGTAATGTAAATGGAGACGCAAGACAGGGGGACTTTAACCATGGATCGTTAAGCAAAATTGCTGAATTTACTATCGTTGAATAAGAGATGAAGTAAGGGCTGGTGCCAAAATTAATGGGGGTTCTGATTAATATCCTGCCGATGGCTTCACTGAAGCTATCGTCTCATGCCCTGTCAAACGGAAATGCGATTACCTCTCGTAATGAGCGATGACCAGTTGCAAGCATCAATAACCTGTCCAGACCCATAGCTACGCCAGAGCATTGCGGCAACCCATGCTCCAGTGCTTCAAGCAAATATTCATCCTGAGGAATAGCCGGCCTTCCCTCTGAAATACGCCTGTCTACCTCCGCCTTAAAACGTTTGGCCTGTTCGTTATGATCCTGTAATTCATGAAAACCATTTGCCAGCTCTACTCCTTTAAGATAGAGCTCAAAACGCTCCGCAACTTCGCCTCCCCCATTCTCGTTTTCTTGACGAATCTTTGCCAAAGATGCCTGGCTGGCAGGATAGTCATAAAGAAACGTAAGCTTATCCTTGCCAAGCCGTGGCCCAATAATCTGGGTTAGCAATAAATCCAGCCACACATCTTTACTACTGGTATCACCATCTTCAAGCATACTAACCGGTATCGATACAGCATGCTCCTCTGCACATTTCTTCAGGGCTTGCAGATCGGCCTGATGTGGATTAATACCTGCGTACACCTGAAATACCTCTGCATAACTCCGTCGTTCGCTTGAGCCAAGCTGTATATAAGGCTCTAACAAACCGGACACCAGATTCTCCAGCTCATCCATCATTTCGTGATAGTCATATCCTGTTCTATACCATTCCAGCAATGTAAATTCCGGGTTATGCAGACGCCCGTATTCTTCACTCCTGAAAACCTTGCATATCTGATAGATTGAGCCAGAACCAGCAGCCAACAATCGTTTCATGGGAAATTCAGGTGAGGTATGCAGATACAATGGAGGCTCTTTGCCTGATGCAGGGCCTCGATGCTGTGTAACAAAACTCTCAATAGCAGGGTCAGTAGTCGCAGCATGAGATAGAGCCGGAGTTTCCACCTCTAATACACCGCGTTCTGAAAAGAACGAACGAATGTCCGCCAACAAGCTTGCCCTTGCTTTCAGGTCATCAAGGCTTGCAGAAGGTCTCCATGATTCTGAATGGCCTGAATCTGGTTTCTTCAAGACATACCTCTGAGTAACTCAAGGAAGCAATAGTGATAACTTCAATCTGGATACTAAAAATCGTACTAATCTTTGACCCTGGAAACATACTCACCAATACGAGTATCAATTTTCAATACTTCCCCTATCTCGATAAACAAGGGAACGCGTACCACTGCTCCGGTCTCCATGGTTGCAGGCTTGCCCCCACCACTGGAGGTATCACCACGCAGTCCGGGATCAGTATCGGCCACCTTGAGCTCAACAAAATTCGGTGGAGTTACTGAGATCGGGGCATCATTCCACAAGGTTACCATGCAGATATCCTGCTCCTTGAGCCACTTTTCTGCCTCACCAATAGCTGCTTTGTCAGCCGTAATTTGCTCAAAGGTTTCCGGGTGCATAAAATGCCAGAATTCTCCATCGTTATACAGATACTGCATATCGGTATCCATCACATCTGCGGCTTCTACTGATTCACCAGACTTGTATGTCCTGTCTATTACACGACCTGTTTTTAAATTCCGGATCTTTACCCGGTTAAATGCCTGTCCCTTGCCCGGCTTGACGATATCGTTTTCCACGATTGAATAGGGATCACCGTCAATCAGAATCTTGAGACCGCCCTTAAATTCACTTGTACTATATGTTGCCATTTGCCCTACCATCTGCCTTATGATTAATAAAAATTGATATGATACAGAATATGATACCCCGAACAGCAGATTTAGGTAAGGATAATAACCACAAGATCCCCGACTGGAATGCCGAAATGGCTCGAGCTGTAACGGATCCGGCAGAACTACTCCGTATACTGGAGCTGGATAAATCGCTATTTCTGGATAATGCTCGACTGGCTTCCCGGTCATTTTCTGTTCGAGTACCCCACGGATATATCGCACGTATGAATAAAGGGGACCCGAATGATCCCCTGCTTAAACAGGTGCTCCCGCTTGGCCTTGAGCTTGAGAGTGTCGATGGATTTGTATCAGACCCGGTATCGGATCATGCTGCGATGGTGGCTCCGGGTATTTTACAGAAATATCATGGACGGGCACTGCTAATCACAACAGGGGCATGTGCAATACATTGTCGCTATTGTTTCCGGCGGCATTTCCCTTACACGGATACCGGCCCTTCCTGGAATGGCTGGCGCTCCTCACTGGAATATATTGCCTCTAATCCGGGTATTACTGAAGTAATTCTCAGCGGTGGCGACCCGTTAAGCCTGAGTGACAAAAGACTTGCTGAATTGATACATGAAATTGGGAAAATAACGCATGTCTCACGACTACGCATCCATACGCGGTTACCTGTAGTTCTGCCTGAACGCATCAATGAATCTCTGGTACAAATACTCCATTCATCCAGGCTGGCAACTGTGATGGTAATTCATGCAAATCACCCAAACGAAATCAACGAACCCGTTTCACGAGTACTGAAAATGCTGGATGCAAAAGGGATAAGATTATTAAACCAGTCTGTGCTTTTAAAAGGTATTAATGATCACCCCGAAACGCTGGCCGAACTATCAGAGGCATTATTTGATTCTGGCGTGCTTCCATATTATCTGCATTTACTGGACAAGGTAGCAGGGGCTGCCCATTTCGATGTAGAGGAAACAGATGCAATTAAACTGCTGAAAATGCTCAACACAATGCTGCCAGGCTATCTGGTTCCCAAAATGGTTAAGGAAATACCGGGTAAAGCTGGAAAAACACCAATAACCGGCTAATATATAATGGATTTATGGTGATTTATCGAAGTCATATAATGATCCTGAACACTGGCTATGTTTTTTTAAGGGCACTCATTCGATCACAACAATAGTGATTAGCAGCAAATGAACGAATCACATTTTGGACTCAAAATTCCCGAGCAACATCCTGACAACCAGGATGATTCCGATATTCGACCAAAAAAGATGGAAGCATGGATCAAGTCTCTGCCCATGGCCGATACAGGCGTTGCCACACAGCAGCTTTGTCTCTTTCTTATCAAGACAAACAGAAAACCTTTATCTCCACAAAACAGATTCAAGCTCATGGAGCAACTAAGAGAGCCGATTCACTATTGCGCCACCTCACTAAAAAACAGCTTTGCCGGACAATCGTTTCCACTAAGCCCAAAAAATCAGCGGCTGGCCGAAAAAACATTTTCTTTATTATCTGAAGCGACAAACGGATATAAAATAGCAATAGTAGACCTGCTATCAAAAGATCGGATAGATAAAAAAATACTGGTCTATTGTGTACACAGAGCCCTTCGGCTACTTGGAAATACTCTACTTACTTCATATCAGTTATACACCTCGAAACCAGAGGATATCTGGCAGGAAATACACAGGTTATTCTTTCTTGCCGAATCAGGAGAAATCCTGGATATTGCAATTAAAGACCCTGAAAACAGACTTTCAAAGCTAAATAGTATTAACAAGACCTATAAACAGATAATTCTCCTTTCATTATCAAATCCCTATCATCTACGAAATGGTGAGATTGAAAATCTCCACTCAGCGCTTGACCAATGGGGACAATATGCCGAAATATTTGCAAGCTCAACCATCCCGAAAGAACAAAACTTGTTTGTATGCAGGCTCAATACAGACCAGGCACCAGGCAATCTGAATACAATCAATCCCGAAGACAACAAGTACAATCGATACATAAATTTAACGCACCTTATTGCTGTACTTCGAAGGGAAATATCACAGCGCGTGGAAAGCGAGGGCGCAGGTAAACGGAGAAAAATGGAACTCTCGCGGTCACCACTAGAAAATGACCTGCTACGAAGATTACTGTTGACATGGAGCAGCCGCAGCAAAAGAAAGTTTTCACGGTTTTCTTCCGATAAACCCGTCAGTGTTTCTGTGGGATTAAATAACACCCACTATCTACTTAATACTGCACCTGAAAACGACAACCCAGAAAGTCACAGGGCCACACAAAAAAATAGCCCAAGAAATCCTAAGGAAAATCTGCCCACCCGTTTTAGCATAGAAACTGTGCCCGAAGATTTTGAAGCCGGAATGCAATTTCTTAAGACAAATGCATCTATCATTATCAACAACATGAATTATCTGGTAGAGGCAACGGAAGCCACCAGTATACCGGAACCAAAATATCAGGCCCAAACCTGGCAAATTCTTAATGTGAGTGCTGGAGGGTATTGCCTGCTATGGGACAACGACAAGTCATCCAATGTACACGTAGGTGAAATGATCGGTATAAGGGAAATCAGTGAAGAGAGCTCCGGCGCATGGATTATCGGGGTAGTCAGGTGGATGCAATATATTCCGGATAAAGGTCTTAAACTAGGCATCCAGATCCTTTCAACGAATGCCGAGGCCTTCTCAAGCCACGTTATACAACCGGGAAAGAAACACATTGGCAAAGCCTATAACTGTCTTGGCCTGCCCGATCTCAAATCAACCAAACAGTCATTCAGCCTGCTTACGCCGGCCCTGCATTACAAGGTTGGTGACGCACTGATTATCAACAACCAGGGCAATAACTTCAGTGTAGAGTTAACCCACCTGCTGGAAAATACTGGAAACTATTCGCATTTTCAGTACATTCCTTTAGAAATACAGGAAAGCACTCAAGATACTGCCTTAGGCAAGAATTATTATGGTCATCAAGGCAGAAAGCCCTGAAATGAAGCCCAGGCCTAATCAGCGGCCCCTTTAGTAAACCTGTGAAAACTGGGATGAATAGATCAGGTTGCCACCATCACCCAGCGCCCCTTGCTCTAGCTCCATCACTGTAACCAGATCCTGATCAATCGAAAGATTAATGCCCACCTTTAAATCTTCAGCAAGCTTAAATCCAAGGCGCTGATAAAATTCAGGGTGTCCGATAACTGCAATTGCTGTATATCCCTGTTTTTTTGCCTCTTCAATTGCCGTCTTTACCAACTCCGACCCTATCCCGCGATGAGACTGTGAAGGCACAACAGCCATAGGTGCAAGCGCAAGGATATCAACACTCTTGCTACCCTGTTGAAAGCAAATCCTGGTTAACAGTATATGGCCTACAATCCTGCCATTAAATTCTGCTACCAGGGATAACTCTGGAATATAACCGGATGTATTCCTCAGTGAGTCAATAAAACCTACTTCATCATCACCCTCGAAAGCGCTTAGATGAACAACATCTATTGCCTTAAAATCATCCGCAGTCTCTGCCCTGACTGTAATAGCTTGCATATTAAACCTCAATTAAAGTTTGTAAAGATCATACTAGTGTAGTGCCCT
>DAOWEP010000087.1 GCA_030638455.1 Gammaproteobacteria bacterium | reverse complement strand
TTGTAGTCTAAAATATTCAGATTCAAGGCGCGAATCGAACGTAATAGCGGGCTATTGCGAAGATTCGGAACGCAGAGGCTGGATATTTTAGACACAAGATACGAGTTCATGAATAAGTCAGAGGTTCCCTAAATATTAATTGTGGTTGAAATTGTTTGTTATTGTTTTCGTGGCGCAGGTAGAGACGAAAACTTTTTTGGTTTTCCGTTAAGCTGGTATTTGATCACAGCACGGTTGTGCTGTTCCAGTGTTTCTGAAAAATAATGACCACCATCGCCTGTAGCAACAAAGTAGAGCTCATTGCCCTCTGCCGGGTGCATTACAGCATTAAGTGCTCCCTTTCCCGGCATAGCGATCGGGGTTGGCGGCAGTCCGTGCCGTGTATAGGTATTGTAGGGTGTATCTGTTTTTAGATCACTTGACCGTATATTGCCCTGATACTTTTGCCCCATGCCATAGATTACCGTTGGGTCCGTTTGCAGGCGCATGTTATTTAACAGCCTGCGTATAAAGACGCCCGCAATCTTCTGGTATTCAGAAACCAGTGCAGTTTCTTTTTCAACGATTGAGGCTAGTATCAGGGCCTGATAAGGAGTCTGTATCGGCAGGCCCACGCTTCTCTGGTCCCATTCTTTCAAAATCTTTTCTTCCATGGCCACATAGGCACGTTTTAGAAAATCCTTGTCTGACGTGCCATATGGAAAATGATAGGTCTCAGGATAAAAATGCCCTTCCGGGTGTTCATCAGGCTTGCCTATGGCGGCCATGATATCTTCCCGGGTAGCTTGTTTTAATGTATGGGTAAAATGTTCACTCTGGTTTATTGCGTCAACCAGTTGCCTGAATGTCCAGCCTTCTACAATGGTAAAGGGATATAGATTAACCTTGCCCTGAACCAGTTGCTGGATAAAAAGCTCCGGAGTCGTCTCGGGTGCGATGAGGTATTCTCCTGCCATGATGCGTTGCGTAGCGTCCTCCCAGCGGGCCAGCCATACCAGATATCGAGGGTCTTCAATAAACCCTTTTGCAGCCATTTTGTTCGCCAGTTGCTTTACTGACATCCCCGGCTCCACGTTAAAGATGACGCCTTCTTCCGGGACGACCAGTGATGCTCTTAGAAAGTCACGGTACTCCATCATATACCAGCCCGATACAAAACTGCTTAGCAATATGCTGATACCTAAAATTTTATGAAAACGGTCTTTCATCTCGTGGCAGGTATTGGTTATTGAATAATAGTCATCATGCGCATGGTGATATCACCAACATGATATTGTTGTTGTTCGATTTGCCTAACTGGCCATATCCCGATCAAGCTGTTAGTGATAAAGATTTCATCAGCCTCCATCAGAGCTTGCGGGCTTAGCTCACAGGTTCGATATTCAATCCCTTGTCTGGATGCAGTTTCAAGCACTATAGAACGCATAATGCCTTCTATTCCACAGGCTGACAAATCAGGGGTCATCAGCACACCTTCCTGGATTACAAACAGGTTGCTCATCGTACCCTCTATGACATGGCCAGAGAAATTCAGCATCAGGCCCTCTGCAATTGCAGGGTCATTCCATTCCGCCCGTGCTAATACCTGATCAAGACGGTTCAGGTGTTTGATGCCTGCCAGTGTCGGATTCTCCGGGAGCCTTGTTTCACAATACCGGACACACACGCCCTTTTCTGCATTGTCCGCCGGGTAGTCAGGCCAGTCATACAGGCTCAATATTCTGGAAGGCTCTCTGCAGGCAGATGGATTGTAACCGCGCCCTCCCTTCCCACGGGTAATGATTATTTTCAGAACCACCCTGTCTTTTCCCTTGCATAGACTGAAAGCTTCTTGCTGGAGAAGTATTTGATCTGGTGAGGTGATTCCCAGCTTTTGGCAGCCCTTTTCAAGGCGACGCAGGTGTTCGTCAAAATATTGGGGCGTGCCATCCAGTACAGCAATAGTTTCAAAAAGACCATCGCCATACAGTAATCCTCGATCTTCCAGATCAAGTGAGGATGCTTTCTTTCCATTCACCAGAGAGATAACAGATGTACCCTACGCATTATTCTTATAAGAAATAATGCTATCGGATCAAATATGTGAATGCAACCAGAATACTGGGTAAGGACAGTTATGGAAGAATATGTACTGATATTCAGGATTATTTATCAAGGACATTGCCCTGGGTTTCTTATGGCTCCGTATCAGACTTCTCACCATCGTCTTTGCTCTTGAATAATCCGAATATCTTGTTTATTCCCTTGCTTATATTAACGCCTATGGCAGTTCCTATCCCCGGCCCAAGCAATACAGTACCTAGGGTTGCCCCGGCGATTGCATCACCTGTAGGACGGAATTTCGGATCATCCAACGTGCCTGAAATTTTTAAGGGGACACTGGTCAGGGATGCCGTCTTTTTTATGCCCACCTCAACACGTCCATTAAGGTCGTTATATTTCTGCACTTTCACAGCACCATTTACTTGCAGAGTCGTAGAAATTAGATTGAGATCTGTAATTTCAATATTCCTGTTTCTCAGTACTACCTTACCGCTTAATTCATCAAATGGAGTGCTGGAACCTTCTTCTTTGCTTGATCCAATGCTGGCTGCATTTTCCAGGTCCGCCTTGTAGAACTCCCCATCGGCAACATGATACCGACAGGACAGGACAGGATTTTCCAGCAAGGTGCCTGCCTGTTCAGCCTTAAGGGAAAACTTGCAATCTGCATCCAGATTGCCTGATATGGTTTTGTCATCGAAAGACCGCAATGCCTTTGACAGATTTATGCCATTGGATTTCACCTTTCCAGACGATTTCCAGTCTTTTTCCCATGATAGATCCCCGCTTCCAGTCAACCTGCCATCAAATATTTTTGTATCTATATTGGAAAGCGTCAACCTCGAACCAGACAGAACACCACTGGTAGCCAGGGAGGTGATCTCAACAGGAAACCCTAGTGGGTTAACCCAGTTTTCTGCGGTCATATGGAAATGTATATTTTCACCCTCCTTACTGGCTTCCATATTCGCTGTTCCATCCTCACGGGACAGGGTTATTTTACTAAAGCCTGTTTCCATATCAGGAAAAACAAGCAAGTGATAAGGGCCTATAATTGCTCCCTTTTCCCGGCGTAATTGAAGCGACGTAATTTCTACAAGGTGGAGTCCGAATGATGAGTCCTCATCAGTAGTAGCTTTTTGTTCATTCCCAGAAGTTTTCTCATTATCTGATGACCCCAGTGAACTAACAAACTCGGTAAGCAGTCCCTGATCAGCCAACAGGTTATTTAACTTTAGCCTGGTGATGACTATATCCCCCACAATAAGACTACTGAACACAAGCGGTATGTGCGCCTTCTCCGCCACCAACTCCTCAGTGTCTATCGTGGTATTCTCGACAGTAGTAGACGGCTCTACTGGTCTCGTTATTCGCAACCCGGTTAGCTTTATTTCAGGTGAGGGAAATAGATTGAATCC
>DAOWEP010000031.1 GCA_030638455.1 Gammaproteobacteria bacterium | reverse complement strand
GTGGCATTTCTTTGGGTACTTTCTTGTTGCCACAAGAAAGTACCTCGCCCGTGGGTGCGAGAACCCACCACTAGAACCCAACCCCCCCCTTGACCTACATCATTTGCCTTTATACCTATCCAACCATACTATTCAAACTAATGAATAATAATCCCAACCAAACTATCGCCTACAAAATAAAAGACAACCTGTATCTGAACATTACAGACCGATGCACATTAGAATGCGCATTCTGCCCAAAATTCAACGGAACATGGAAAGTTCACGACTATGACCTGGAATTGCAGCACCGCCCTTCGGTTTCTGAAATTATCAATGCAATTGGCGATCCTTCACAATATGAAGAAATAGTTTTTTGCGGTTATGGAGAACCCACGTTACGACTGAAAGTACTTATTGAAGTTGCAGAATACATCAAACAAAATAATGGGCGGGTGCGTGTAAATACTGATGGACTCGCCAACCTTGTCCACAAACGCGATGTATTGCCTGAGCTTGCCAAAGTTGTGGATGCGCTTTCCGTATCCATGAACGCGCAGTCATCGGATGTATATGACAGGCATTGCAAACCACAGCTAAAAGGCTCATTTGAGGCCATGCTGGATTTCCTGAAACTGGCACCTGACTATATCCCTGATGTAACCGCAACGGCTATTAATGGTTTAGAGGGTGTTGATATAAAAAAATGCAAGGCACTTGCAAAAGGCCTGGGCATTACATTCAGGCAACGCGATCTGGGCATCGTAGGCTAACTACTCGATTGCCTCTCTGGCAATATCATCCAGCAACTTTTCAACCGCCTTCAGAGACGCCCTTGAATCATCTGAGCCGACCATCTGTGGTTTTCGAAACGCCACATGGATCTTGCCCGGCTGTTTGGGTAATTCATAAACGGCAATAATATAGGGACAAAAAACAATATTGTGTGGATCAGTCTCCATCATCTTTCTTGAAATTACAGCGCTGCAAAATTCCAGCGCCTCTGCATGGAGGTAAAGCCTTTCTCCAATACCCAGGTCTTTTCTGGTGCGCTCCAGCATATTCCCTATATGTGAAATGTTATTGATTACCATACCGCGGTCTGTAATGGCATCTTTTGCCTGGTCTCGTACCGTTTCAAAATCACTGGCAACGGTATACCGAACCATGTGAGCATACGGATCTGCTTTTTTCGATGCCCCTGACAACGCGCATCCAGCAATAACCATACTTAACCAGGCAATAACGATAAGTTTTTTCATTAATTTATCCTTTACAGCAGTATTATTTTTGATACCCAATACTACACTACAACTATCGTTACAAAAATGGATTATGCCACGTACTGACTAAGAGGAGTTTATGATCCATACTCTTAGATGAATATTCTATCTCTATATCATGACTAATTACATGGATAAGAAAATAACAGGCAAGGTTCTTGAACACGAGAAGCTGAAGCTGGATAGCGCTTCTCTTAAAAAATCGCTGGCCAACCGATTAGTTTACTCCGTTGGCAAGGATGATATCACCGCCAAGGATCGAGACTGGCTACATGCCCTTACGTATATGGTTCGAGACCGGCTGATAGAACGCTGGATGGAAACCATGCGTAGTTACTACGTGGATAACAGAAAACGTGTGTACTACCTTTCTCTTGAGTTCCTGATTGGCCGCACACTTTCCAACAGCCTGCTAAACATGGGCTTTATGGACGAATGCCTGGAGGCACTCAATGAGCTAGGGCTGGACTACGATTTACTAAGCGAACTGGAAAATGATGCGGCATTGGGAAATGGCGGGCTTGGAAGACTTGCGGCCTGCTTTCTTGACTCTATGGCCACACTGGACATCCCGGGTTATGGTTACGGCATCCGTTATGAGTACGGGATGTTTCACCAATGTATAGAAAACGGCTATCAGATTGAACACCCGGATAACTGGTTACGCTATGGGAATCCCTGGGAATTTTCTCGTCCGGAGGTTTTGTACCCGGTCAAGTTTTATGGACGTATTGTCCAGTACAAGGATGAGATGGGGATAACCAGCCACCACTGGGTAGATACAGAAGAGATTATGGCCATGGCGTATGACACACCTATACCTGGCTTTGAAACAGAAACGGTAAATAATATGCGGCTCTGGTCTGCCAAGGCCTCGCGTGACTTTGATCTTGGCTACTTCAACGAAGGCAATTACATCAAGGCCGTAGAAGATAAAAATGAATCTGAAAACCTGTCCAAGGTACTGTACCCGGATGATACAACTGAAATGGGACGCGAACTTAGACTGAAACAACAGTATTTCTTTGTCTGCGCCTCCTTACAGGATATTTTGTACCGCTTTTCCAAGTTCCATATCGGTTTTAAACAACTCCCGGACAAGGTCGCCATCCAGTTAAACGATACCCACCCGTCCATTGCTATTCCGGAATTAATGCGTGTTCTGGTAGACATACATAAACAGGACTGGGATACCGCATGGGATATTACATTGCGTACCTTTGCCTACACAAACCACACCCTGATGCCGGAGGCACTGGAAACCTGGCCAATCCCCGTATTAGAGAAAGTTCTGCCGCGTCATATGGAAATTATCTTTGAAATCAACCGGCGCTTTCTGGAAGATGTTATGCATCATTACCCGGGAGATACAGAAAAACTGAAACGAATGTCACTGATCGGTGAAGAAGGTGGACGCCATGTTCGGATGGCACATCTTGCGATTGTAGGTAGCCACAAGGTGAATGGTGTGGCAGCGCTTCATACCAAATTGATGAAAGAAACTATCTTTACTGATTTCTCCCGATTTTACCCTGACCGCATCATCAATAAAACCAATGGTATAACACCGCGACGGTGGTTAAATCATGCCAATCCAAAGCTGGCAAAACTTATATGCAAGCATATCGGGCATGGCTGGGTCACTAATCTGGATGAGCTCAAAAAACTGGTTCCTTATGCAGAGAAACCTGATTTTGTGAACCAATTTCAACAGGTCAAACATGAAAACAAAAAGCGGCTTGCGGAATTGATAGAAAGCCGCCTTCAACTGAAAATAAGCCCGGACAGCCTGTTTGATGTGCAGATCAAACGTATTCATGAATACAAGCGACAACTGTTAAATGTACTGCATATTGTTACCCTCTATAACCGGATTCGGAATAATCCGGACAATAACGATATCGTTCCCCGCACCGTAATATTCAGCGGAAAAGCTGCGCCTGGTTATGTAATGGCTAAATTAATTATCAAACTGATAAATGATGTGGCTAACATTGTAAACAATGACCCGGCCATACATGACACACTAAAGGTTGTGTTTATTCCTAATTTTGATGTATCCACCGCCGAGGATATTATCCCTGCTGCGGATCTATCCGAGCAAATTTCTACGGCAGGGACAGAAGCATCCGGTACTGGCAATATGAAAATGGCCCTGAACGGTGCGCTTACAATTGGCACCCTTGATGGTGCAAATATCGAAATTATGGAAGAGGTCGGTGAGGAAAATATTTTTATCTTTGGATTGAATACCAATGAGACCACTGAATTGAGAAACAACCAGTATAATCCAGATAACTACTATCAAAATAACCCGGAACTTAAACAAACGCTGGGTATGATTAGCAGTGGCTTTTTCTCCCCGGACCAGTCAGACCGTTATAAACCAATTATTGATAGCCTACTTGACTCTGGAGACCAATACCTGCTGCTGGCTGATTATGAAGCCTATATTGATTGTCAGCGTAAGGTAGAAGAACTATATTTAAACCCGCAAGACTGGTATCGAAGAACGGTTCTGAACGTTGCCAACATGGGCAAGTTTTCAAGCGATCGTACTATCCGGGAGTATGCAGAAGAAATCTGGGGCCTTTCCCCGGCAGAGAATCTCCCAACATAGAATAACTTCATACTAAATAATGCTCAGAAATGGATGGGGTTACCTTTTCATTGAGTCAAAGAATTCGGCATTGGTTTTGGTATCCTTGAGCTTGTCCAGCATAAATTCCATTGCCGCCAACTCATCCATAGGATGTAACAACTTACGCAGTATCCATACCTTCTGCAGATCATCCGGTGGTGTGATTTTTTCCTCACGCCGTGTGCCAGAACGATTGATGTTAATAGCAGGATACACCCGCTTTTCTGCAATTCTACGATCCAGGTGTAATTCCTGATTACCTGTACCTTTAAATTCTTCATATATCACATCATCCATACGTGATCCGGTTTCTACCAATGCAGTAGCAATAATCGTCAGGCTACCGCCTTCCTCGATATTTCTTGCCGCACCAAAGAAACGTTTCGGACGATGCAGTGCATTTGCATCTACACCACCTGTTAATACCTTACCTGATGATGGGATGACAGTATTGTATGCGCGTGCCAGACGAGTAATGGAATCCAGCAAAATTACAACGTCTTTCTTGTGTTCAACCAGGCGCTTGGCCTTTTCGATGACCATTTCCGCCACCTGCACATGACGACTGGCTGGCTCGTCAAAGGTACTGGAAACCACTTCTCCACGTACTGACCGTTCCATTTCGGTTACTTCCTCCGGGCGTTCATCAATCAGTAACACGATCAGATGACACTCAGGATGGTTAGAGGCGATGGATTGCGCAATATGTTGCAGCATCATGGTTTTCCCGGCCTTTGGCGGGGAAACGATTAACGCTCGCTGTCCCTTACCAATGGGGGCCGCAAGGTCTATGATCCGAGCAGTAATGTCTTCCGTACTTCCATTTCCAATCTCCATTGACAGACGTTCCGTAGGAAACAACGGTGTCAAATTTTCGAACAGCACCTTGTTTTTTGCATTCTCTGGTGCATCAAAATTGATCTGACCAACCTTTAGAAGTGCAAAATAGCGTTCTCCTTCCTTTGGTGGACGAATCTTGCCCGCAACGGTATCACCTGTCCTTAAATTAAAACGTCGAATCTGACTTGGGGAAACATAGATATCATCTGGCCCGGCAAGATAGGAGCTTCCTGCTGAGCGTAAGAACCCAAACCCATCCTGTAAAATCTCAAGCACCCCATCACCGGTAATATCCTCACCGCTCTTGGCATGTGCCTTGAGAATACCGAATATGACATCTTGCTTTCGCGATCGAGCAAGATTATCTAGCTTCATGGACTGTGCAATGGTTACGAGTTCTGCGGCGGGTTTTTCTTTGAGTTCAGTCAGATTCATAGCGAGGATACTTTAAGGATTGAAAAAAGGTTGAGGATTAGGTTGTGTAAGAAATTCGTTAATTAACTAAATTTACTGCTTAATTTCTGTTAGTTTGTTTTCCGTTAACTTGCTTTCCGTTAATAATGCCAGTTAAATTGACAACATGAAGACGAAATAAGCCTGATGCAATACTGATTACTGGGTTACATTACCGCCGATATTCGTTTGATATTCGTTTGATTTAGTCTGCTGGTTTCGTGTCTGTTTCGAGGGAAACTGGCCATCAGAAGGAAGCAAAGAGAGTAGTTATTACTTATTATCGCTTCCTATAAACCATAAATTAGCATGAAATACAGAAAACGTCCAGCTTCCGGGGCATTTTAACTTACTCGCAACCTCTGCCAGCAAGCCATAAAAGCACCGGAGCCTGCCAACAACTATATATTACTATCTATAAATGCGGTTAATTGGGACTTTGATACCGCTCCAACCTTGGTGGCTTCCACGTTTCCACCCTTGAAAATCATCAAGGTAGGAATACCACGAATACCATATTTTGGTGGTGTTCCAGGGTTATCATCTATATTTAATTTGGCGATCTTTAATCTACCGGCATATTCTCCTGCGATTTCGTCCAGTATCGGCGCGATCATCTTGCACGGTCCACACCATTCAGCCCAGTAATCTACCAGCACTGGTTGCTCTGATTTCAGTACCTCTGCTTCAAAAGCATCGTCAGTTATATAGACAATTTGGTCACTCACGTTATAACCTCTCCTTAGAATAATAATTTACATAAGCGGTGCTTACGTATATTTAATGTAAATAGCATAATATCATTTAAACAGACACTAACAAGCAATGGTCATATTATATTGATTGAATTCTGTGTATGAAGCTATTTATTAAGATCAAGAAAACATAAAATTTGAATCGCGATTTCAAGTACTAATTTAAGCAATAATTCGTCGTGTGAATCACGTATGATTTGAAATTTAGGACATTTCATCCCAATCTGAGAAAGATTGCAAGCCCAAAGACCTGTTTTAGTATATGCTTGCCCGCTTATGAGTGAATTAAAACATCTATCAGACGTAGAATTCAAGGACTTGCAACTGCCTGAGGCCCTGTTACGTGGCGTGGAAAAGACCGGATTTACCCATTGCACACCGATCCAGGCCGAAAGCCTGCCACTGGCACTAAAGGGTAAAGATGTAGCCGGACAGGCACAAACTGGAACCGGCAAAACAGCTGCCTTTGTATTGGCAATGGCGAATTACCTACTTGATAACCCCGCCCCCTCCTCACGAAGGAAGAACCAGCCAAGGGCATTAGTGCTATCACCAACCCGCGAGCTGGCCATCCAGATTCACAAGGATGCGGTTCAGCTACTACAAGATACTGATTTTGAACTGGGACTTGCTTACGGTGGTACTGGCTATGAATCACAGCGTAAACAACTACAGGACGGGGTGGACATTCTAATAGGAACCCCTGGCCGCATTATCGATTACTTTAAGCAGAAGGTTTTTGATCTCAAATCCTGTCAGGTAATGGTGCTGGATGAGGCCGACAGGATGTTTGACCTGGGCTTTATCGATGATGTGCGATTCCTCCTCAGGAGAATGATGCCAGCAAAAGACCGCCTGAATATGTTGTTTTCTGCCACGCTGTCTTATCGAGTAACTGAACTGGCATATGAGCACATGAACAACCCTGAAATTGTAAAGGTTGAATCAGACAAGGTTACTGCCGATAAGGTTACTCAGCGTGTTTATTACACGGCAAATAATGAAAAAATCCCCCTGTTAATCGGGCTGCTTGGCCACATGGATCCGCGCAGAAGTATTGTCTTTGTGAATACCAAGCGCGTAGCTGAACGAGTATGGGGGTTCCTCGAAGGTAACGGAATCAAGGCCGCTATACTATCCGGTGATGTGCCCCAGACAAAACGCCAGCGTTTACTGGAACAATTCCAGCAGGGAGACCTGCCTGTACTGGTCGCAACCGATGTCGCCGCAAGGGGGTTGCATATCCCCGATGTCAGCCATGTGTTTAATTTTGATTTACCTCAGGATGCAGAAGACTATGTACACAGAATCGGCCGTACTGCTCGTGCCGGCGCCAGTGGAGATGCGATAAGTTTCGCATGCGAAGAATACTCTTATTCACTGCCGGAAATTGAGGCTTTTATAAATCACAAGATCAAAATGGAACATGTGGATAGCGAACTACTGGCCGAACTAAAACCACCCGTCAGGATCAAACGAACAGCCAGACCGCACAAGGGAAAAACCTCTTCGAGAAAGCCGGTAAGAAATCACGGCCATTCAAGACACAAGCGAAGCCATAAGCCTGGATAAACAACATATTTCCTGAAACCGAGATATGAAATCCCATCTGATTCTACAGGTTCCTAAACAACAGGATTTTGAGAACCCGGCGGTAGAATT
>DAOWEP010000082.1 GCA_030638455.1 Gammaproteobacteria bacterium | reverse complement strand
CATGGTTTTCACCAGGTTGTCCCCCACTACATGGGCAGCTTCCTAAGTATTACTCACCCGTCCGCCACTCGTCGCCAGAGAGCAAGCTCTCCGCGTTACCGTTCGACTTGCATGTGTTAGGCATGCCGCCAGCGTTCAATCTGAGCCAGTATCAAACTCTTCAGTTCAATTACTGCGGCCACTCTTTTTATACTGTTTCAAATATAAAAATTGCAGCCAGTTCTTGCTCGATACTCGCAATTCTCAAAGTTCAGCTTTCATAAGCTTTACTTGAGGTTACTTGCATCGAAATGCTTTCTGCAATGCAGACTTTCAATGCAAGTACCCACACAAATTATCTAATCTGAATGTTAAAGAACCATAGCCAGGAACTTGCCTGGCCGAGCCCACCGATTATACAGCGATGAGTTATTGCGTCAACGCTCGCAGACCACAAATACATCCCCTTTCAGGGTTTATTAGTATCGGGCGCTAGCTTAACGCGGGAAGCGGCATTATACGGGCACCTAGCGGCAGGTCAAGCTGTTTTTTTATGTTCCTCAAACCCCTTAAATCATAGGCTTCAATAGTTATATCTGAGCCTGATTCGATCTAGCTCCAGCATTCCTCATGATTATTTCTGAACTCACTGACCATATAACCAAAAACCTGGGGCAGAGCCCAGATTTGACTACGATAGCAAGTCCTCAACCCGAATCAGAAAAAGGTTCTACCCTCTCCCGCTATTAATCAATATCTAATTGATTATTAAGATATTTTATCATTAATCCGCTGCTTGACTGCTTACAGGCAACTCTATCCAGAAGGTACTTCCTTTGCCTTCCTGGCTTTCCACACCCATTTGTCCATCCATAGCTTCAACCAGTTTCCTGCAAACCGTCAGACCAATACCCGTTCCTTTCACCTCTGAATACTCCTGACCCAATCGAGTAAAGGGCTCAAACATGATGTCCTGTTGCTCCTGCGTCAGTCCAGACCCGGTATCCGTAACTTCTATTCGCATAAACCCAGTGGAGCCAGCCTTACAACTCAGGATGATTTCACCGTTTTCCTTATTGTATTTCACCGCATTTGACAGCAGATTCACCATCACTTTTCTAAACTTGTCACTATCCGCCTTAACCAATTTCTTCTCGCATTCAACCTGTTCTACTCTGACAGAGATGCCTTTGTCATCCATTAATTGATAAACAAGCTCAACACAATCTCCCAACAAAGACATTACATCAAGCTCACCTACATGAACATCCTTACGCTCTGCATCAATATTGACCAAATCAAATACCTCGTCAATCAGTGCTAACAGATGCCTTGACGCTTGCATAATCTCACTAAGATAGTTGGCATGCGTCTCGGCCAGCGACTCAGATTCCAGCAGTTGCCCAAACCCCATAATTGCATTCATAGGTGTACGTAATTCATGGCTTATCCGCGAAAGAAACTCGGATTTCAGCTCATTTGCCCGCTCAGCATCTTCCTTGGCCAACATAAGTAAACCCTCCACCTCCCTGCGATGTTTGTTTTCATCTTTAAGCAATGTAATGGCCTGCTCAAGCTCTATGGTTCGTTCGTGTACTCTTGCCTCCAATACTTCATTCAACTGCCGGACTTCAGCCTCTGCCGCATCCCTTTCAGTAACATCATGCCCCTCAAAAACAATAAACATAATATCCTGGCTCTCATCAAAAACCGGCTTCATGCTCACCTCTATGACCGAACTGCCAGCCTTTCCCTGAAACTCCACCTTTTGCTGTACAGCTTCCCCCTGCTGCACCCTTGCAAGCAAAGACCTTATCGAATTCTTCGCATCCTGCGTACCAACACAAGGAAGATCAAACAATAACTTTCCTTTAAGCGCTGCCATCGTCCAACCACCAAATTTGAGCGCGGTATTATTAGCTTCGGATACACGTCCATCAACATCAATCATCAATAACATCTGATAGGTTTGTTGAAATACTGCATTAAGTCTGCGTTCCGCCTCCTGCCTCGAAATTACCAGCCCCTGCTTTACAAGATGCCTGTCGATCAATGCCAACAAACTTTCAGGATCAAGTGGCTTAAACAAATAGTCATCTGCTCCATTACGCACAGCAGTTGCCGCATATTCAGCATCCCTGTAGGCTGTCATGACAATACATATTACATTTGGATTCCGAACCTTAATCGGGGGAATAAGACTTAAACCAATAGTGTTGCCCAGCTGAACATCTAGCAAAACAAGATCTGGCTTGAATTCATCTGCAATCTGCCGCGCACTAAAAATATCTGCGGCTACTTCCACCATGCTAGTGGTTTCCAGTTCAATAATATCCTTCAATGAATCCAGAATATCTCTGTCATCATCTACAATCAGTATCCTGGCAGGCCTGCTTTCACCCTCATTTTCACTTGGTTGGTATTTTTGTGGTGTCATCATTGATTTAGTTTCCTTTGCTCATGTTTTACAATCAACGAAAAAGTATTCCGTCAGTTTCACCCTTACCCGGAAGGCTATCAATCCCCATAAAAAGCCATACCGTTCTTATCCTGATTTTTAATAGCGTACATTGCCTCATCTGCAGACTTAAGCAGGGCATCACTATTACGACCATCCTTAGGATAAACAGCCACGCCTACACTCAATGAGATTGGTATAGCCCTCCCATCGATAGTGAAACTGTAACTTACCTCCTTAAGAAGACGATCAATCGTATCTCTAACATTGCCCTTGTTATCAAAGCCTTTTAATAACAAAATAAATTCATCTCCGCTACGCCGAGTTACAACATCACTATCCCTCATTCCTGTCCGCAACCGCGCACCAACCTCTATTAACACCTGGTCCCCCACCTGATGGCCAAGCGCATCATTTATACACTTAAAGTTATCCACATCAATAAAAACTACAGAAAAAGAATTCTGATTACGCCTTGCCTGACTCAACGTACTAGAGAGGTGTTCCAGAAACAGGGTGTAATTAGGTAGCCCCGTAAGAGGATCATATAAAGCTATGTGCTGTAATTGTCGCTCCGATTTCTTTTGCTCTGAAATATCATGGCCTTCAAGAATCATATGCGTTACCTTTCCAGCATCATCCAGCAAGGGCTTTAACACAAACTCAAGCACTCTTGCATCACCAGAACCGAACAGCCCTTCCATCTCGAAATACTGCAACTCATCGTTCTGGACACCACAGGCCAGCGGGGAAACCCTCGAACTTACACCGCTTTTATCTCCCCACAGAAGCAGGTTCCAGATCGAATCACCAACAACCCCGCTCTTTTCCGCGTTCAGTAATGTCAGGGCACTCCTGTTAGCATCTATCACCACTCCTTCAGGTTTTAACAGGAAAATAAACTGGAAGCTCTGTTCGAATAGCACCTTGAAATAATGTTCTGCCTCTTTCCCAGCCTTAATAAGCTGTTGCTTTCTGGAGTGCTTCTCTATTAATGCCAACAAGACATCAGGATCGAGCGGTTTTAACAAATAATCATCCGCACCACTACGAAGGGCTTTTATTGCGTACTCTGCCTCTCTGTATGCTGTCATCATAATACACACAACGTCAGGATTTATTTCTTTTAGCATCGGAAGCAGGCTTATCCCAATACTCTTACCCAGCTTTATATCAATAAGCGCGATATCAGGATGAAATACATCTGCAGTTTTACGTGCAGTGAAAATATCTGACGCCACTGCTAATTCACAGGCAGTTTCCAGCTCAATGATGTCCCATAACGAATCCAGGATATCTTTATCATCGTCCACGATCAGAATCCGTGCCGGTATACTTTCTTTACTATCTGAAAATATCTGATATTTATGCGCAACCATATATAAACACCTGCTATCAAAAACTATAGCGCTAGAGCTAGCGGAACAAACTGTTACCTCAAATTACACACCATATAAACTATACCAAAACATCAAGCACATGATGAAATTTGTAATTCATTGTTTATAACATCATAAAGCATCTGAAAATCAAACGGCTTGAATATACAGCCCGTTGTTTCCAGTGAAGACAACACGTCTTTATGTCCTGCTTCTTCATGGAAGTCATTAATTACAATAACAAGAGACACCTGCCTATCAGAAGCTACAAGATCACGAAAGGTCTTTAGCCCACACATTACCGTCTCATTCAGATTCAATACCAGGATATTCTTCCCGTCTCTTTTGTTTATAAACTCCTGTACGTCCTTTCTGGTATTCGCCACACACACATCCTTCCCTTGTGCATTAAGATCTTCTTCTATCGAAGTCTTTGCGTTCAAGTCGCTAACCACCAGCGTAATAGCACAATCATCTACATTTCCTAACGCGCTCATATATTCATCTGTATTTAATGACTGCCGTAGAATTTGAACCCCCTTATTTCCAGCAGCCAGGTGAAGCAACTGTTCAATACGATACCCTGTCATCATAAGAACACTGGTGCCTGGGGTTTTTTCCTTAATCTGACAATAAATCTCTACCCCATTAATATCAGGCAAGCTCACATCCAGCAGGACAAGATCATAATCATTAACAGCCAGAAAGTTCAGCGCTTCTGTGCCATTATAACTAATGGTTACATTAGAATCATTTTCTAGCAGCATTGCCAACCCATCTGCCAAATCACGATTATCATCAACAATAAGAATATTTTTCATGGCTCCCTGAACAACTGGTGAAGTTATTACATTACCCTTTAACAACAGTAGCGACTATCTAGCACCTGAAATAAACAATATTAATGTTACAAATTGTAAGATAAGTAAACTGTCAACTATTGTTAAATCCAGTTATATATTTAATGATGCACATCTTTGGTGCATCAGGAATAAAAGTATCCATTGCTAGTTGCAAGGCTTTAAGCGGCTTTATCAGGCCAAAGAAATCCACAAGGTCACAGTTGTGCCTTTGCCCACTTCGCTATCAATATCTACGCCACCACTATGCTGCTCCATAATCTGTTCTATGATAGGCATGCCCAATCCAACACCAAAACTCTTAGTGCTGAATAAAGGCTCAAATATCTTTTCCACTGCATCTTCCGGTATCCCGGTACCGGTGTCCTGAATGCCTATTTCTATACGCCCCGCCTTCGTTTCAGTGGTCACGGTAAGCCTTGCGTTCTCGATAACCCTATTCGGATCCTTTCCTTCCCGCATGGCATGACATGCATTCTCAATTGTATTTACCACTGCCCTGCGAAGCCGGTTGGGATCAATATCCACTTCCAGATCTCCCAGGGATAGTTCACGTCTAAACTGAATCTCTTCAGGTACAGGGTGCTCCGCGAGCATGCTCTCCAGCCAGTCATCAAAGACAACCGTCTTGAGCTCCATATCCGTAACGCGAGTGAAATCCAGCAACTCATCAATAATATGATCACAGCGTGTTACATTCCTGTCTAAACGCTCAACTGCTTGGCGCAGCTTCTCATTCTCTACCCCCGTATTTTTTTGGATAAAATATAATGATAGCCGCATGGCAGCCAGAGGGTTGCGCAGCTCATGACTGACCGTTGCGGTTAACTGACCAAGCGTTGCGAGGCGTTCTTTACGAACCAGCTCATACTGGGCGACTTCAAGTTCATGGGTGCGATCTTTCACAAGCTCTTCAAGGTGATTGTGATGCTTGGTGAGTTCGACTTCGATTTTTTTGCGTTGCATGATGTCGTTGACTATCGAAATAAAATGTAATGGTGTTCCGTCCTGCTTCCTGACAAGGCTGACAGTCAACTCGACCCAAATGTGTTTCTTATCTTTCGATATATAACGTTTCTCCATTGAATACGTATTAATCTCACCATCAAGCAATCGCTTAACATTATCCATATCAGCCTCAAGATCATCCGCGTGGGTGATATCTTGAAATGTTAGCTTTTCAAGCTCAAAGATAGAATAACCGGTAATATCGGCAAATTCTTGGTTTACTTTTTTTAACGTACCATCCAGCTCTACATGGGCAATACCAACTGCTGCTTGATCAAAAGTCGCTCTTAATCGGCCTTCTTCATAAATAAGCGCTGCCTCTGTTCGCTTGCGTTCTGTAATATCATGCACCGTACCAATCATGCGGACAGGTTGATTATTATCTTCACTCCAGTAAACCTTCCCCTGCTCCATAACAATACGCTCCTCACCAGAGGAACGTATGATGCGATGTTCTATTTTGTACTTAACATCCCTATCACCGACACAGGTATTTACGGCTTCAATCACCGCTTGTTTATCATCGGGATGGATGTACTCGAGAAAGGCGTCATACGTCGCACTAAATTGCTGCGCCTCAAGACCAAAAATCCTGTAAATCTCATCCGACCATTTAAGTTCGTTGGTAACAATGTTCCAGTCCCAACTACCAATATGCGCAATTTCCTGGGCTTTTGAGAAGGTCTCTTCGCTACGTGCCAGAGCAGACACTGCCTCCACACGCTCTGATATATCTTCAACAAGCAGTAATAAGTAATGCTTACCGCTACCGCTACCAAACGTCACCATGTGTGCATCTATTGTCAATGACTGTCCAAAGGTGGTAGTCAACGTAAATTCCTGATATTGAGGACGATTTTCAGCAACTGTCTTTTTAGCCATTTCCAGTAATCCGGAATTTTTCCACGATTCAATTTTATTGTAGTTTTGCTCTAGAACTTTCTCCCTTGTCGCACCTACAATCTGGACTATGGCATCATTAGCCTCAATACAATCTCCATTCTTATCATAAAGAGCCATACCAACTGGAGATAACATAAATATATTTTTATTAATTTCATTTACAGAACTTAAACTCTCTCTCTGTTCTTCAAGATCACTCACAAATTTGTTTGAGAACTTCATAAACAGAAAATATCCGAGCAAAACCGCCGGAACGCAAAAAACTACCGCCATCAATGCCGCTTTGATAAAAGGCTCCTGTATCTCTGCAACATCAATCTTGGCGACAAGACCAATTTTCAGGGTATCGATCCAGGTATATGCCGCAAGCACATCAACCAACCCATAGTCTTTTGTAAAACCAACCCCCGTTTCACCATTCAATGCATGGGTCATAACCACAAGCTGATCCTGTACAGCAGTATGTCGACTTTCTTCTGTAGAATGACTATCCATCGCCTTCTGTAGCCGATCTGAATACTTAGCATGGGACTTAAAAAGAAACCTGGCCTCACCATTTACCAGACTGGCAAGCACAAACTCCCCTGTCTTACCGAAAACATTGGCTTTATCATAGGCATTAATAAGCTGACTGATAGTGGCCTCCCTCGATCCGCCGGGATGATCATCTATGCTGTATTTGGAATCAAACTCGACCACAGACTCGATGAGCGCAACCTGACTTTGTACTAGTGTAAATAATTCTCTTTTTTCCTGCTCAATCGTCGCCGCATACAACGAAGCAATCACGATTAAAATTGCTAAAAAAGCCACTGCCATCATTATGACAATCAGTACCAGCTGACGACTTTTTGCTTTTAATCCATTTCCACTCATAACAATATTCCTTAAGAAATTTTGTCCGCCCAGATTTTGCCGCAAGATATGCGTACCAAAGATAACTGCCCGACATTTCTGACAGGCAAACCCTTCAATAACTTACTATGGATGTCAGTTATTAGAATACACAATATTCCCAACGTTATTCCTGCTGGATATGAAAACAATTGTTAAATAATGAAGAAACAGATATAGGGGAGGGGAAGAGAAAATTAAATAATAAATACAGAAAT
>DAOWEP010000064.1 GCA_030638455.1 Gammaproteobacteria bacterium | reverse complement strand
TACTCTATTTCTAGAATTATGCTCGACCTGCTTCTCCTTCTATTAACGTGGTTAATAGTATGTTTATTTGAAATTATGCCCAACGGGAAACAACTGGTATCACCATGTGTACACACCATCGATTCATCTTGATATCTCCATTAGCAGACGACAATGATCTGGCGATACCTGTGAACCGACACAAATCCCAAATGGTCGGACTGAAAAGCTAAAGCGTGTTGTTTTGAGTTAGGAAATGGTACTCGGTTCGGATCAAAGCCAGATGCTGTTGGAACTGGCTGGTGTGCCATTAATGACATCTTGAGTGGTCTTGATTGTTACTGCAGCAAGAAGGAAAAATAGAACCTGACTGGATTACGAGATAAAATCAGCGAAGCCTTTGAATTTTACCTTAGGAGTGCCCTAATTTCTTTTCAACATCCAGTACATGGAGCGTAGTCTTGAGTACCGTATCCGGGTTAAGACTCATGGAGTCTATCCCTTTTTCTACAAGATATTCAGCCATCTCTGGATAATCTGACGGCGCCTGACCGCACAAGCCTAAGGCTATGCCATTACGTTTTGCGCCCTCTATGGCCTGTCGGATCATCTCCTTGACCCCTTCATCACGCTCATCGTAATCGAAGGCAACCAATTCAGAATCACGGTCTACGCCAAGGACTAACTGGGTGAGATCATTAGAACCAATAGAGAATCCGTCAAACAACTTTGCAAACGCATCGATCTGAATTACATTATTGGGGATCTCACACATCACATAGACTTCCAGGCCCTGTTCTCCACGTTTCAAGCCATGTTTCGCAAGCGTTTCGAGTACACGCTCACCCTCCTCTATCCGACGACAAAATGGAATCATTAATTTTACATTCTTTAAACCCATCTCTTCCCTTACTCGTTTCATCGCCACACATTCCAGTGCAAAACCATCCGCGTAAGCCGGATGATCATAGCGAGACGCGCCACGGAACCCGATCATTGGATTCTCTTCTTCAGGTTCGAACCACTTACCACCCAGCAAAGAAGCATATTCGTTAGACTTGAAATCTGACATACGCACAATCACAGGCTTTGGGTAAAAAGCCGCGGCTATAGTAGCAATCCCTTCCACCATGCGTTCAATAAAATAATCTTCGGGTTTGGCAAGACCATGAACAAGTCGTTTAATTTCTGCCCGCTCATTTGCATCCTCCACCCTGTCCAGATGCACCAACGCCATCGGATGAATCTTGATCTGACTGCTTATAATAAATTCCATTCGCACAAGCCCAACTCCATCATTGGGAATCATGCATGCCTTGAATGCTATATCAGGATCGGCCAGCATCATCATGATTTTTGTTTTTGGACGTGAAAAATCAGTTAAATCTGTAATCGCTACATCAAAAGGAATTTCTCCCCTGTACACTTTACCTGAGTCACCCTCTGCACAGGATACCGTTACCATTTCACCGTCCTGAATCTGATTAGTTGCCTCACCTGTACCCACTACAGCAGGCACTCCAAGCTCACGTGCTACGATGGCTGCATGACAGGTTCGCCCACCACGATTAGTCACAATTGCCGAAGCCTTTTTCATCACTGGCCCCCAGTCTGGTGTGGTGATTTCGGCAACCAGTACCTCACCCGCCTGAAACTCAGAAAGCTTGCTCACATCTGACACTACCCGGGCACGCCCAGTGGCAATCCTTGTACCAACGGATCGACCAGAAACAAGCACTTCACCCTTTCCTTTTATTGCATATTCTTCAATTTTAAGCCCTGTTCGCTGGGAGATGACTGTTTCCGGGCGCGCCTGTACCAGATAAAGTTTGCCATCAATACCATCCTTTGCCCATTCCATATCCATAGGGACGGGGTGACCTGCCTGTTTGCTATAGTGGTTTTCCACCTTTATGGCATAATCTGCCAACGTTAGAATCTCCTCATCGTTGATACAATACGCCTCCTGATCCTTGACTGGCGTTGGAATATTCCGGGTGGTTGCTCTGTTTATTGAATCTATATCAGCAACTTCAACAGTCTCAGAAGTTGCATAAACCATCTTGACCTGTTTCTCTCCCAGACGTCGTCTCAGCACATTGCGATATCCCGATTGAAAGGTTGGTTTGTGAACATAAAACTCATCAGGATCGACTACGCCCTGAACCACATTTTCACCCAGCCCGTAAGCCCCGGTAATAAACACCACATCGGTAAAACCGGACTCGGTATCCAGAGAAAACATAACGCCGCTGGCGGCAATATCTGAGCGTACCATCTTCATAATGCCAATAGACAACGCCACCTTGAAGTGATCAAAACCATTGTTTATGCGATAGACAATAGCGCGATCAGTAAACAATGAGGCATAACATCGCTTGCATGCATCCAGTAACGCTTCATCGCCATGGATATTCAGGTATGTATCATGTTGCCCTGCAAAACTGGCGGAAGGTAAATCCTCTGCAGTAGCTGAGCTACGTACAGCAAGGCTCAGGTCAGTACCATATTCCTCCTGCAAGACATAATATGCCTGCAGTATTTGATTTTTGATGATTTCTGAAAGGCCTACGCCCAGTATAATTTCACGGGCCTGAGATGCACGAGTGGCAAGCTCCTGGACATCGTGTTCGTTAACTTGATCCAGTAATGAATGTAATGCAGGCAATACCCCCGCCTCATCCAGCATGTGCCAATAGGCCTTTGCAGTAATAGCAAACCCGTTCGGTACAAGGATGCCTTCTGGAGTAAGTGCACGATACATTTCTCCAAGAGAGGCATTCTTACCTCCTACCTGGGCAACATCATTCAGGATAATCTCGCTGAACCAGCGGATATAGTTTGGGTGGGTCTCATCCATACTAAATTAGTATTTTAACGTTAGAGCATTAAAGTATAATAGATTCCATAGAATATACACACCACACATATTTACAGGGATTTAAGAAGATCGTTTATGGGTTATATCAGCCAGGCTATAAATTGAAAAAGCATGTTGGTCTTCCCTGGTCACTGCTCGGCAACTGCTCCTGCGCGATGAGCAGGAAGCTCAAGTGCAGCGAAGCACAAGGATGTGCGAGAGCTGCTTGCCCTACCTCCTGCTCCCATGCAGTCGTGTACATCACCGCTCCTTGCCATCCATGGCATCGCGGCATACGACCACCATGGATGGTGGAAATGTAGAAAATGCAGGAGCAATTTTCTACCGTACATCCTGTACATAAAAACCCCGGCAATCAGCCGGGGCACAATACACAAATATTTGAGCGATTAGCTTATTTTTATAGCATGTCGTTTGGAACTTTCCATCTTGGGTGCTACGACTTCCAGAATACCATTCTTGAATGTGGCTTTAACTTTTGAGTCATCAACTGCAGCAGGTAGCGTGACAGTCCTTAGAAAGGAACCGGTAGAAATTTCATGCCGATAATATTCACCTTTTTTCTCCTTTTCTTCAGTTTTTGAACAACCCCGAATCGTGATCGTATGATCCGTTAAAGAAACTTCCAGGTCCTCCTTATTGATACCTGGTACCGCTGCCTTTATCATCACTTCATCTTCACAATCTATCACATCTACCTGGGGTAGAGTTTCTGAAAAAAATGGAAGCTCCCTTCCTGAACTTCTAAACCAGCCGCGAGGATTCCAGTTTTCCATCATTCTTTCCATTTCATCCATTACTGATAATGGACGAATGGGTATAACGGTCTCATGTTCGCCCTTTTTCATTGCCTGTTGAGTAGTCATGATACACCTCCTGATTTCAGTATGGCCTAAATAATCTGATTGCTTCCTGGCATCAGACTGGTTTGATATGTAACATCCTCTCTTAGTGAAAGAATGATCACATAAATTTTTATATGCTGCATTGATACGCATCAAACAACTGCAATATATCCAGCATATGAATCATTCACAGGAGGCAATTTATGATTTATAAATAGAATTAATTTCTCAGATCTCTATAATCTGATTTTATATTTTGCAGCCCATACAAATGTATGACCTATATTAAAAATAAATAACTAGTCCTGAATATCTATAATCTGAGTTTATACCGACCACACACTTATCCTGTCAATACTCCTGCGCAGTTCTATTTTTTGTCTTTCAACAAACCCTCAAGGCCAGCAAATGGTTTGAATGTGGAGGTTTCTGTTTGGCTGGAATCTTTATTTTCACTACCCTGTGTAGCAGCTTCCAGCAATCTTTGGTGTTCATTGTCATGACAGTAAATACATAACAACTCCCAGTTACTTCCATTTACAGGATTGTTATCATGGTCATGGTCCCTGTGATGAACGGTGAGTTCACGAAGGTTGTCGCGAGTAAATTCCCTGCTACAACGTCCACAAATCCACGGATATAATTTGAGTGCCTGATCACGATATCCCTTCTCACGCTGCTCGGCATTACGCCTGGCCTCGATAACTATACGGTCATATTTATCTGGATCAGATTTAGGTCTTTTTGTTGGCATTACTAATTAGTGTAGACATTCCCAATATCATGGAAATAACCGCTTCTAAATTAAACAGGAGTTAATGTATAAAGAATAATGAAAGGAAGACGGCGAAGAAAAATTGTGAAGAAAAGTTCCCGCTCCTGGACTCCTGGGGGCAAGGTTATCCTGCCGCAGGATTCCTTCTGTCTTCCCCGCTACGTCGGTCTGCAGCTACCCACTCACCACTAGAATCCCGGAATGGTGCCAGTAGGTGAAACAGTGTTTTGTTTCTCCGCCTATCAGCTTTCTCGCGAATAACATGCGCAGTATCATCCCTGTCATCAATGATCAATTGTGCATACATTTTTTCAATTCCTGGTGAAAAGTACCCTACAGTTAGCTATTTTAACTTATTTTATAGCCTGTATTTAGCTTATTTCCAAGCATATATTATGCCATTAATATATAAATCCTTGTTAATCATTAGCTTACATCGTTACTGCTCAATACTGCTCTTGCTCGTAATACAAAAATGTAAAAAAAACTGACACCTAACAGGGCTGATATACCCTAACCCACAAATTATATTTATAGTACTTATTAATAGCCTATATGATTTTGTTTGGCAAGTTGCTCGATCAGGTTAATATTCACTAAGCAATGTAGCCAGGATGATGACTCTACATATTGCAACTCAATGCTTTCTTCGATAGTCGAAACCATGTAAGACGTAATGAACCAATCAAAGCGTGCTTAAAGAGATTGGTATACAGATAAAGACAGGGGGCAACTTCAGCAACATGATGTCAACTCCCCCTGCCTTCGTTATATATTAGCAATACGATTGGTCTGATCTTATGAAAAGATCATACTTTCATTCACCACTTGTGATCGTACGCACAATCGTTCGACTCAGGGTATTCCATTCATTGATGCAAGTCATACCATTACCTGGGAATAAATATTATTCTTCAATTAAATCCTGCACCGAAAAGGAAATACAATGGCCAAACTGACTTTTCTTGGGGCGACACAGCAAGTCACTGGTTCATGTTACTTGATAGAAACAAGTGCTGGCCGCATACTTCTGGAATGCGGGATGTATCAGGGGGAATTAAGACCAGAAAAAATACCGGACAAACTATTCCGCTTTGACCCAAAAAGCATTGACGCCGTCATTATATCCCACGCTCATCTGGACCATTCAGGCCTACTCCCGGGGCTTACACGTGAAGGCTATCGCGGCCCAATCTTTACCACCATACCAACCTGTGACCTACTGGACGTAATGCTGAAGGATGCAGCCTTTCTACAACAAAAGGATCTTGAGTGGGAAAACAGAAAGAGACGACGTGCTGGCAGGGAGCTGATAGAACCTCTTTACGATATGGCAGACGTGGAACAAGTATTAGCTCTTGTGAAGACCATCGATTATGGACAGCGTGCACAAATAATACCTGAGATAGAATTTCGTTTCCGGGATGCCGGCCATATTATAGGTTCGGCGATAGTAGAATTGTGGGTAACGGAAAAGAAGAAAACCAAAAAGGTAGTCTTCTCCGGTGATCTTGGTAACAACTGCTCGCCTCTATTGCGTGACCCCGAAGTGATCAATACGGCGGATGTATTACTAATGGAATCCACCTATGGCGACCGCAACCATAGACCACTAGAAGGGACACTAGAAGAATTTCAGCATATCCTGGATACCGCCATGGATGATGGAGGTAATGTATTTATCCCATCCTTTGCAGTGGGACGTACGCAGGACCTCCTCTATCGTCTGGGGAGCTTTCATCATGCTGGCACCTTAAAACAACAAAAGGTATTTCTCGATAGTCCGATGGCAACCAGTGTTAGTGAAATCTATGTTGAGCATAGCCATCTTTACAATAAGGAAGACCCCAGGTTTAACAAAGCGATAGAAGGTGGCTGGAAAAACTGGTTACCGATTATGAGCTATACCCGCACCACTGAAGAATCAATGGCCATCAACAAGGTAACCGGCGGAGCCATTGTCATTGCAGGTAGCGGCATGTGTACGGGAGGCCGCATACGCCACCATTTAAAGCACAATCTCTGGCTCAGTAAAAATCACATCGTCTTTGTCGGCTTTCAGGCACGCGCAACCCTTGGTCGGGCGTTAGTGGATGGCGCAAAAAAGGTAAAATTCATGGGTGATGAGTTTTCAGTAAATGCACAAATACATACCCTGGGAGGGTTCTCGGCCCACGCCGGACAACAGCAATTACTGGACTGGGCTGGACAGTTTCAGAACAAAAAGCCCCGCCTGCATCTTATACATGGTGAACTCGACAAAATGCTGGTACTTCAAAAATGTTTATTTGAACAGTACAACTGGCATGCCAACATTCCCTCTCACGGAGAAACCATCCAGATTTAACACCTGGAAATAAGGAAAATGGTGTAGATCAACTCTGATTCTTCCAACTACCATCTGGCTGGCGACATGCAGTTCCGTACACCTTCTCTTCTTTGCCAGCAACTTTGGCATCGATGGTGTATTCCCTGCACGGCCCGCTGCTATCTTCATATGTGCGTGTAGGTGTTACGGTATATTCATTCCCTGTATCCGGATTATTCCAGCTCGTTGGCTCACCTGTGCGCACGGTCTCCAGTGATTCAGCTGTCTTTAACTTGTCAGTATCGTCCATAGATTGACCAACCCTGCCACCGATCATGGCCCCAGCCATAGTGCCAATGATAATGGCGGCTGTACGACCACCCCCTTTACCTACCTGAGAACCAAGTACCCCACCCAGAATAGCGCCAATAATTTCACCCGATTGCTCATTTTGACCCTTCCCTGTAGTTGCACATCCGCTTACACCAACAATACATGCAAGTGATAGACTGAGTATGATTTTCTTCCACATGAGCAAATTCCTCCGTATATTTAACTGTAAGTTAATATCATATCAGTAAAATTGAATATAATTCTACGCCTTAAGGCCAGGATATGTCACCGACCTGTATCACATCTTAAAGAAAGTACGGTGATGAATGTGTAACGTTGAAATGGTGCCCGGGGCCGGAATCGAACCGGCACGGTGTTGCCACCGAGGGATTTTAAGTCCCTTGCGTCTACCAGTTTCGCCACCCGGGCTTATAGATGGCCGTGATATTGTATGGTAAGAAGGTTTT